>JBFKTM010000145.1:0-7038 GCA_041636295.1 Oleiphilaceae bacterium | reverse complement strand
TGCCGCAAGGGTAAATGCACCACCGGCTTTTTCTATTTGATACATGGGGCCGAAGCGAGTGAGTGTTTTATCGACCAATAACGACTCAATTCGTTGAATAAGCTCAGTTTCGGATATACCGATGGTCTCTGCTGCCTCTTGATACGGGTGTTCGCTGATCGGAAAACCTCGTTGTAGTTGATTGATAATACAACGATCAATCTCATCCATGACGGGCAACCTTTTGAGTACTGTTCTGGTGCTCTACTGTGTTGAGGGTAGAGAGTTCTATCGGTGCGGTGGGCTGAGTAGGGTGCTGCTGATGGAAGCGTCCGCCACACTGCTTGAACTGCTTATAGCTGAACAATACATTCCGCTCTACCATAGTAAGATCACACTCGGCGATCAGTTGATCAAGTTGGCTCAGTACCTGATCTCGATCTTTACCGTGAATCATACAGAACAGGTTGTAGTTCCAATCTGGCATTCTTCGCGGGCGTCGATAGCAGAGGGTCACCAAGCCCGATTGTTTAATGCGTTCACCGACTTCATCGACCATATTATCCGGTATGTTCCAGACCACCATGGCGTTGGCGTGATAACCTAAATTATGGTGTTTTACTACCAGTCCAAAACGTTTAATCAAGCCGCTGTCGATCCACTGCTCAATGCATTGAATCACCGCCTCTTCAGTGCTGCCAATGAGGTTGGCCAATACCTGATAGGGGCGAGGGTCAACGGGCAGCCCCTCTTGGATGGCGCATTTCAGGGCTTGTTGCTGGAGGTCGTTTAAGCTGTTCGAGTACTGCGTATCGGTGTTAACCATGGTTAGCTCCAGTTCAACTTGAACCCTAAGTCAATATGATAGGCTTTTTCCATGGGTAAATTTAATATGGGGTAGCCGGTTTTTTTTCTGATAGACCAGAGGGTCTGTTCCAGGTGCTGTTCATCGCTAGCCGTAACCACAAACCAGAGATTGTATGCATGTTCTCTGGCGTAGTTATGGTTTACTTCTTTAAATTCATTGACGAGTTCTGCCACTTCGCTGAGTTTATCTTCAGGTACGGAGATGGCTGCCAGTGTACTGGCCCCCGCTTTTTTATGATTAAATACCGGGCCAACGCGCGAGACGATATCGGCCTGTTGCAATGCCGACACGCAGTCGATCACTTCCTGTTCAGATACCGCTAACGCGTCAGCCATATCTTTATAGGGGGTCGGCGAAAGCGGGAACCCCTTTTGGTAGTGATCTAATATCTGTTGACTCAAGTGATCTATCATCTGTCTATCTGCCATCTATGCAAGTATGCAAGCACTACAGACCAATCTGGTGTGCTCTTGAGGTAAAGAAAATACCGCTTGGTTTAAGCGCTTTGAGTGACGTAATCTCTTTATAGGTCGTGGTGTTAAGCACCCGGACGGTATCTTCATCTCTGACCGATACCCACACTTCTTCACCGCGAGGGGTGAACTCCATATGAAGCACCGCCTTACCAGGCTTTAATGTCTTTTGAATATCAAATGATTCGGCGTCAATGACCTGTAACGTGTCGTTTTTAGGGAATGCAAAGTTGACCCAGATCTCACGGCCATCTGGACGCGACATCACGAAGACAGGTTGACCATAGACAGGGATTTGCCCTACCTGTTGCCAGCTCGTCATGTCGATCACCAATACTTCATGTCGACCTACGGCAGGTACAAAGGCAAGATTGCCAGCGACGGCCCACCCTTCGAGATGAGGCATTTTATAGACCGGGAGTCTCTGCTCGCCTTTACCATAGTTAGGAAGGATGCGTTTGGCGCCTTTTTCCGGGTGCCATAGGTCAACCAGTGCTAATCCGTCTTCGCCGAATAATCCGGCAATATAGTAGCGGCCATCTGGCGATATCAAAGCATCATAGGGTTGCTTACCGACATTGGACAGTTTGGTTATTTTTGGCTTGGTAACCAGGCCACCTTCATCATTGGAGAAATCGGCAATCCAGGTCTCATTACCTTCAAACAGGCTAAATACAAATCGTTGTCCGGGAGCATCCACCAAACCAACGGTTTTTGATTGTTTCTGCTCGCCATTCTCATCGGTGTAAAATGCGGGTATGTCAGCGACAAGTTCGAGGGTTTCTGCGTCAAATACCTTAACGCCACCCGGGGTATAGTTGGATACAGCGACAAGTTTACCATCTTGAGAGATGGCTCCACCGATGCTATTGCCAGACTGCAGGACTCGCTTAGCGATATTCTGATTAAGAATATCGACCTTGGTAAGCCCTCCATCACGACCAAAGACATAAGCAAATTGCTCGTCACGAGAGTAGACAATCGATGCGTGAGAAAGATCACCCAGCCCTTCAATACGTCCTTCAATGGTTCGTGCAGTGGTATTGACAATAGTAACCGCACCGTCGGCTCGCTCAATAATAGTGCCCAGGTCACCACTTGCCTTATAGGTGGTGCTGGTGGTTGCACAACCGCCAAGCAGTGCAGAAAGCGAAAATGCAGTCGTCAACATTGCAGCATTTAACAACTTAAATGCTTTATTCTTGGACTTTGGCGTGTTGCTCAGTGTCATAACAATTCCAAAATGGTCAGTTATTTATTTAATTCGTTAATACGGCCAGATAACAGAAACTCAGCTAGCCAGTGGGCATCATCTTCACTAATTATTGCATTCCAGGGAGGCATAGCGGTGCCATTGCGCCCATGTAGAATGGTCAGTTTCAGGTATTCAATGTTTTTGTCTTTAAACTGTTCTGGTAAAAGGGATGGGCCGAGTCCGCCTTTTAATGTCATTCCATGACATGAGCCGCAATCATGACGGAGCATATGAGTGAGTTGTTCTGCTCGTTCAGTTGAGATGGTTCCAGCGGATTCGTCTGCAACACTCTTTTTTGCAATAACCGCAAGAACAATGATTGCGATGGCAATAGCAATCTGAATGGCGAGTTTTCTCGAAGTTGTGTTTTTTGACATATTTATCTCTGCCATCCCTTTACATCGTTAGTCGGTGACGATGACCACACCGGTCATTTCGGGGTGTGGTCCGCAACGGTAAGGAAAAGTCCCTACATCGTTAAAATCTCGCTCATAGAACTCTTCGGGGAAAAAGTAGTCCGCTTCCGGTTCTCCGAGTTGTTCAAACCATACACTGTGGTATTGGCGTTTCTCATTGTTGGTCCAGCGAATGGTGGTTCCTTTTTTTATCGTGATCTCTTGCGGTATAAACTGGTATTTCTTAATGCTTACATCGGCCTTTTCGCCGGCAACCACCGTTAAGGTGGTCAATAGTCCTGTTAGAAACAAGATGGACTTTTTCATCATCAGCTCCCTCAGTTGGATGTTCACCTATTCAAGTTTAGTCTTTGAATGAAGGTGCGTTGAAAATCCACCGTTGATACCGATACTGCCATAGCCTCAATGGTTTCTGCTTGATGGTGATCAACATAGCTTAATGGCTGATACGCTACTTTGACTGAACTCAATAATTGTTTGGCTGATAAGATGAAAGTGATTAATGTTACCTCGAAAGTAATATGTGGCGCTCTTCTGGTTATGTCTATGGGGGTGGAATCCAAGCCTTTGACCTTTGGGCTTAAAAACGGGGAGGGCGGGCATCAAACAGGTCGTGCGGTGGACGCCTTTGAAGGTCATATGGCTGAAAATGGTTGTAAGGTGAAGGTACTGTTTTCAGATGAGCGAGTGGGTAATGGAGCGATCTATTTTTCAGCCACGTTGCCGGAAAAAAACGAGAAAGAAAGTCAGCAATACGAACGCCTGGCCGATATTCGTACATACCAGGACTACCCTTTGACAACGACTGTGTTAATCAAGGCCAGTACCGGTATTACTGATCTAAAGAGTGCTGCAGGAGAACGACTGAGTGTCGTTTCAGACGTCTCATATATAGGTTGGGAGGTTCTACAGCAGCTCTACAGAGATGCCGGAGTCACGATCAATTCAGATGATGTCTATTTAGCCGGGTTCTATGAAGGTGCCATCACACTGCTACTGCATGGTGATGTGTTTGCGGCGGCAGTGCCCGGTCCGTTGGCGCGACGTTGGGCAAAACCCAACGGTTTGAATATAGTGGCTGAAAGTGAGGTGCTTGATGTGGGGGCTGTCTGGATAAATGGCACCATAGAGCGTTCGCAAAGAGCTCAGTGCAGAAATGCGCTGCTTAGTCTTAAACGAACAACACGCCGCGATAAACGAATGAGTATTTTTCCGGCCTGGGTTGAGGGGTTTAAATAGGTAAGTGCCTTGAGCTCTTCTATACAATAAAAATACATCACATGTTACATGGCTGTTATTTTGAACTACTCTTTAAAGAGGTAGTGTTATTTCCCTTCTAAAGTAGGCTCTTTACTCCATAAGCAGAGTGGCACTGACTTTGACTAAGGATGACATCTTTAACGATAGCTACGAACGAGTGCTTTCGCCCTCCGACCCCAGAAATCGCTCTGATGGCGGTTTCTTTGATACGTTTTATCGTAAATTTCTGGCATCCTCACCGCGAGTAGCAGACGCATTCAAACATACTGATATGACTCGTCAAATTCGGGTGTTGAGTGCCTCTTTGCATCTTTTAATGGCTTGTACAGCGGGTCAGGAGCTGTCAAGCACTCTGAAAGATATTGCGATCATTCACAGTAAAAAACAGCGGAATATAACCCCTGATCTATATGATATCTGGATGATGTGCCTGCTTGAGACGGTGGCAGATTATGATCCTAAATTTGATGACAAGGTCGCGGATGCATGGCTGTCGGTTCTAAAACCTGGAATCGACTATATGAAATCTATGTATGATGTTTAGTTCTGTTTGAAATATCAGAGTGGATTAAATCATAGGTATAAAAAAGCCACCCAAATAGGTGGCTTGAGGGTATGGCAGGCAATGCCTGCCAAGAGGAGGATTACTGTTTAACCGCGTTGATCTCGATACCTTCTTCGTCCTTGTCAAACCCTATGCGGTAGCCTAGAGAGACATGGTGGAAGCGAGAGTCGCTGTAATCATCATGAATCGCGAATCCGAAGTTATAGGTGTTTGCCGGGTCAAAGCTAATGTCGCCTGCTTTGTCAGATACCAGCTTGCGCTTCATCTCTACGGTCCAGATACCATCGGTTAGGTTAGAGGTGAACTCTGCACCTTGGCCGCCGCTCATCTTACGCTCATCAAGCAGGTAACCATCTTCAACTTCGCCGGTTCCTAACTGGTAGCGGAGTAGATCCAGGAAGTACTTACCTTCGAGGGCCGCCTTGATTTCATCTTCAGATTTCAGTTTGTCCCAGCCACCAAGCTTGGCACCACGCTTGCCTTTCAGCTCAACTTTGGTACGACTCTCTCCAATGTATTTGGTGATACCGCCAGATGTATCCAGTCGAGAAGAGTCTGCATAGGCCTTAATGGTAGCGTCATCAACTTCACCCGGCATACCCTTCACGTCATCATGACAGCTTCCCCAGCAGCCAGAACGGTCAGCGTATTCGACGTCATCACTGCCAAACATCATGGCTAGTTTAACTTCATTGTTAGGGTCCATTTTTCCGCCGTCAACGAAAGGTACTGGTGCGTGCTCTGATGCTGGCCAGCTGAACTTCATATAGAGGTTCTCGCTGTCGTATGTGGCTTGAACCGTTACAGGGATGCTTCCTCGCTTACCGGGGATGACATTCTCTTCCAGCTTTTCGCCGGTCACGATTTTTTGACCCATGTCCGCAGTTTCTTTACCGTGGCAATCAAAGCAGCGGTCACCCTTAGTGAATGCGCGCTTACCGCCATGCTCTCGGCCGTGAATCCACTCAATGGAGGACGTGCCAGGGTAGAAAAGAGTAATCTCGTTAGAGGGTGCGCTATCCCAATTGACACTGCTTGAAGCGGCTGCTTTTGCTGGTGCTGCCGACGCTTTGGGTGTCTCAGAATCTTGCCGTGATGCTTGCAGTGCAGCTAACTTGGCTGCTTCAGCAGCTTTTTCTGCTGCTTCTGCTTTCTTGCGAGCGGCTTCTTCTGCTTTGCGAACTTTCTCGGCTTCGGCTTCGGCGGCGGCTTTCTCTGCTGCTACAATGTCTCTTTCGAAGACGTGTAACATCGCGTCTGGTTTAGCTAGTTCTGGATTGGGTGCTTCCAGTGTTTCTATTTCTTCGTCAGTTAGCAAATCGCGGACATTGGTGTGAGCAATCCCTTTATGGCAGTCAATGCAGGTGTTTCCTTGCTGGAGTGCACTGGTGTGCTGTTTCAATGCGCGTGGCTTCTGAGAGTTTTGATGCATCGACTCAAAGTTGTGGCAGTTACGACACTCACGAGAGTCGGAGTTCTTCATGCGCTTCCACTCATTCTTAGCGAGTTGCAAGCGTTTGGCGTCAAACTTTTCAGGGGTATCAATAGAGCCCAGAATTTTGTGCAGTACTTCGTTTGATGCTTGAATTTTACGCTGAATTTTATGAATCCAGTCTTTAGGTACGTGGCAGTCAGGGCATGTTGCGCGAACACCAGAACGGTTACTATAGTGAATGGTTTCTTTGTACTCTTTATAGACATTCTCTTCCATTTCATGGCAAGAGATACAGAATTCTTCTGTGTTGGTCATTTCAAGGGTCCAGTTAAAACCACCCCAGAAAATGACACCAATCGCCATAAAGACCAGGGCGGTCCCTATAGTGGTACCCAGAATTATTTTCTTTGATAGAAGTTCCTGTAACCAGGACTTGTTGTTCATCGTTCTTGCTCCACCCAGGCTGCTCAAATAGGAGAAGGTAGCGAGAGTAATGCTTGTGGCAGGGTCTCAGTACCTTTTCTTTTACAGATTTTTAACCTGATTCTTTTTAGACGCCGCTTCCCAAGTGCGGTCAGGAGGCGGGGTTCTTTATATTTTTGCTCAATCAAAAATGGCGGGTATGAACTTCATACCCGCCTTGGTGCTGCTTTAACCACTAAGTTTTGTGGTTCGCTCTGTTGAACACGTTGAACTTACCAGTCGGTGTGGTCAAACCTTTGATACGAGTCTTCTCTTTCAGAGTCTTCGCATCGTAAACCACGATTTCACCGGTTGGGTTCTTGTT
>JBFKTM010000144.1:0-7056 GCA_041636295.1 Oleiphilaceae bacterium | reverse complement strand
GGTCCATTCCCGAGGACAACGCGGCATTGATTGTCTGCAATAGATTTTGATCGAGAAATTGTTGGGGTGACACGTTGACGGAGACTTTTAGCTTCGGCAGCCCCTGATCTTGCCAGGCTTTATTCTGCCTGCAAGCCTCATGAATAACCCACTCACCAATAGCAGGAATCAAACCCGCCTCTTCGGCTATCTGAATAAAGTGAAACGGTGATACCAGCCCTCGCTCCGGGTGCTGCCACCGGATCAACGCTTCCATCCCCATCACCGTGTCATCAAAGGCGCGAATCTTTGGTTGATAGTGCAGCACAAACTCCTGATGCTCGATAGCATGTCTCAATTCAGCCTCAAGACTGAGTCGTTCCTTCGCCCGCTTATTGATCTCTTTAGAGTAGAACTGATAGTTATCGCGCCCTTGCTGTTTGGCAAACTCGGTGGCAGCGCTGGCACTTTTCATCAACGAGTCGGATTCTGAGGCATCTTCGGGGTAGACCGCAATCCCGATACTTGCCGTCAGATATAACTCCTGGCTATTGACAAAAAAGGGCTCCTTCAAAGCCTGCAACAGTCTTTTGGCCACATAAGCAGCTCCATCACTAACGTGCTGACCTGGCAAGATAATAGAGAATTCATCACCGCCAAGTCGTGCAATATTTCGCCATAAATTCTCTGCCCCAGTGTGGCTCACCACGTCACTCAGCCTCACCTGGCTAGTTATTCGTTCTGCCACCTGCTTAAGCAGCATATCCCCTGCACTAGGCCCTAGCGTATCATTAATCTGCTTAAATCGATCAATACCGATATTGACAACTGCCACACTGTCATCGTCTCGGCCAGCACTTTTGATCGACCAATCCAAGCGGTCGAGAAACAATTTACGGTTTGGTAACCCAGTTAAGGCATCATAGTAGGCCAACTGATCCTGATAAGCTTTAACGGTGAGGGTATTGCGCAGTCGTAACGCCAACTCACTGGCATCAACCGGCTTAGCCAGAAAGTCAGTCGCGCCCATTTCCAAGGCTTGCAGTTTTGTGGCGGCATCACTGGAAGAGGTTAAAACAATCACCGGTAGACGAGAGAACTCTTCATCTGATCGAATTTTCTGCAAAATATCGAAGCCAGTTACACGTGGCATTTTAAGGTCCAGAAGCAGTATGTCTGGCTTCGCATCGACCAACGCATCCATAGCACAGCTGGAGTCTTCAATCGTTACAAAATTGCGGTAACCTTCTTCTTCCAGAAAAGTCTGTAACACTTCCATCAAAATAGGCTCATCATCGACCATCATAATGAGAGCATCTTTTGACTGCGTATAAAGTTCATCAACATCACTCGCCTGCTGACAACCTGCCGTAGTGTCCATGAATATCATATTATCCCTCAATGCTGACGTGCCATGTCGGCGCTGATCTATATAGTTTTACTTGCCCGTTCAATTACTTACCCACTCCTGCCTTATTATTGTGTTACTCAATACTGATTTTACGACTATTCATTTACACGCTGCCGTATCCGCCTCTTCAGACAGGTCGATATGAGTCTGCATCATCTTAATTCGAACTAGCCATTGAGAAGCCGTTTCTGGCTGCTGCGCCTTCGCAGATGTTTCCAATTCGCAGGCAGGATCGGTAAAATCATGAAAGCCCAGCGTACCCGCAGACCCCTTTAACCAGTGCGCCAAATCAGCCAACTCATCAAAACACCCAGCATTGAGGGCTTGATCCATCAGTGTGATCTGATCCGACAGGCGTTTCACAAATTTTTCTGCCATCGGCTTTAACTTAGGATTGCTCTCCACCAATCGAGAGCGTATGGGTCCGACATCGATTGGGGCAACTTCCGTTTTTTGTTCTGATAAAGGTGAAGCAGAGCCATTCAGCTCAATGCGGTACATTAGTTGGCCAATTTCTGCTATTTTCTCAACTACGCCATCCCGATTATGCGATTTCGCACAGCACTCCAAAGATTCTGCTGGCTCGGTAAATACATGAAAACCTAAGGTGCCCGCAGAACCTTTTAACCAATGGGCAAGATCTGCCAGCTCATCAAACTGAAGCGATGCGGCGGCCTGCTCCATCAGCCTAAACTGGTGGTTTAATCGCTTCACAAATTTCTCAGCCATTGGTCTTAACTTCGGATTAGTCGTTACCAAATCAGAGCGAATCGGCTCAGGGTGACTTGAATCTGTAACAGACGATTGGGGCTGAACTGCCACATCGCTAAACGCCTCTATCGCGGCGTTATCAACAATTGACTTATCAACGACCGGTACATCAATTAAAGGCACATCAACTGTCGCCTTTTCAAGTAGCTCAATCCGAGCAATCAAACTCCCGATTTCAGCCACCTTATCGATAACAGCTCTGTTGTCGCGGGCTTTCGCATATTGCTCCAGCTGTTCGGCGGGCTCAGTAAAATCATGAAATCCAACCGAACCGGCAGAGCCTTTGAGCCAGTGCGCCAAGTCAGCTAAGGTTTCGTAATCCTGATCATTCGCTGCTTTTTCAATCTCCTTAAACTGCAACGCCAGACGGGTCACAAACCGCTCAACAAGACTTCTGTATTTCGGAATTTCCGTCGGCAAGGAGGATCGAATGGGCGTTTTCAGCATCACCTTAGAGACGTGATCAGCAACCAATACGCGTTCATTGTCACCAAGCACCGGCAGATCAGTCTGTTTCATGCTGGCAACTAAGGGTTGGCCTTTTAACTCCCGGGCCAGACGTTTAATCAGGCCATCAATATCTATTGGCTTGGTCATATAACCAGAATAACCCGCATTTAAACATGCTTGTTCGGCACCTTTCATAGCGTGAGCTGTCAATGCAATCACTGGAATAGTGACCCCCTGCTCGCGCATGAGTCGAACCGCAGTATAGCCATCCATCTCTGGCATTTGCACATCCATTAATACCAAGTCATAAGGCGTTTCCAATACCTTATCTAGCCCCTGTTTACCATTGACACAGGTATCAACCTGCAGCCCTAGGTCACCCAAGACAACCTCTAATAGATCCCGGTTCTCATCACCATCATCCACCACCAACACCTTGGCGGGAGGAAATACCCACTGGGTTTGATCAATTGGCGCTTCCTGAAAGTCTTGAGTAATAATGTCAGCCGGTGACAATCGCGGCGCCCCTTCAACAGCATCGGCCTCAATGGTGACGGTAAAGACACTGCCTTTACCAGGCTCACTGCGCACCGTAATATCGCCACCCAACGCCTCCGCAAAGCGCTTACTAATGGTAAGGCCTAAACCAGTACCACCAAATCGCCGGGTAATTGAGCTATCAGCCTGCACAAAAGGACTGAATACACCATCTGCTTGTGATTGTGTCATACCGATACCGGTATCAGACACAGCAATCGATAGCCTGGGTGGCTCGATGCGATCGCTGTAATGGGTGGTTAACGTAACGCTACCCTGTTCTGTGAACTTAATCGCGTTGCCTACCAGGTTGGTTAAAATCTGGCGTAGCTTGCCCGGATCGGTTTGAACTCTTTCGGGCATCGAATCCACCGCATCAAAGGTGAGTGATATCCCCTTTTCACTGGCCTTGACTCCCATTATTTTAACCACTTCATGGACGATATGGTGGGCAGCACAGGGTAGGGTCTCCACCTCGATACGACCTGCTTCCACTTTTGACAAGTCAAGAATATCGTTGATCAAATCCAGCAGGTGTTTGCCACTTGAGGCAATCGTCGCAAGATAACGTTTACTGTCTTCCTGGTTCTTACCATAACCCCGTTTAAGCACTTCGGTAAAACCCAGAATCGCATTCATCGGGGTCCGTATTTCATGGCTCATATTAGCCAAGAAATCACTCTTGGCGCGATTGGCCTCTTCAGCTTCTTCTTTCGAGAGTCGTAGCTGAACCTCTTTTTCTTCTAATTCGGTGATATCGTCAAAACTAACCAGAACACCTGCGGCTTTGCCATTGGGACCCAGCACCGGAGAACAATTTGTCATAAAGGTGTGACTCGCCTGTCCCTCCAACTGCAAACGTAGCATGTGATTCATTTGCACTTCGCTGGTATCGAGCGCCAAACGCCAGGGAAAATCATTGTTAAGCAGCCCTTTGCCTTGAATTTGTCCCCAGGGAAAGTTATCAACCCGATAACCTAATAACGCCTCAGGCGTTTTGCCTACCAAGGTAGCAAACGCCTCATTGGCTAACACTATGTTGTGTTTTGCATCGAGAACTAACAGACCTTCTGCCATGGTGTCTAGCGCAGAGCGAACCCGATCTGGAATGGCTTGTGAGGGATCTAACTGCTTGAGCATTTTCCCCAGATAAAAGCGGAAAATAAAAAAGCTACAGCTGGCGATAAAAAGAACAAACAGGGTTAATGGCTCAAAAAAGAACGCCAGCCAATCTTGCCGTTTTAATGGGCTGAACCGCAACTCTATGCGCCCCCACTCTTTATCGCCTTCCCATATTGGCACTACAATTTGAGCGTCCGTCGACAACCCTTCTTCCAGAGGTTGCCAGTTAACATCATGATCACCGACTGTGGTCACTGCTTTACCATCTTTCTGTTTAACAGCCGCCGAAAGCATCTCGTCGTTGCGCGAGACCAACACCTGTAGATTCGCTTCCATTCGGCGTAGGTCTCTCTGGGTAATAAATACCGAACTATTAACAGCAACCGTTTCTGCTATCGCTGCGCGACCGGCTAATATCGCCCCATAGCGATCCGGAAACAACCCCAAAAAAGAGGCCGCAATGGTCAGACAAACCAGAATACTCATTAATCCGAGCGCAATCCTTGTTTTGGCACTTTGTCCGCTAAATAATCGACTAAACAATATCGTATCCTTTCGTGGTGTTAACCTTAGGTATTATCACAAGCTTATTCTTCCTTCGCTTCGCTATGATCAGTAGAGGCTGCTGCTTGGCCATCTCTACCACCATTGGCCACCAGGGACTCCAGCGACTCGTCATCCTCCACCAGACTACTATCCACACGACCCAGCACCGGGAGAGGGTCAACAAATCGCCACACGGGCAATGAACTCAGTACACTGCTAAGTAGCACACCGCTTCGAGCTAACCAGGCCACATAGCCAGCCGAAACGCCTGCAGAGACAGCAAAAGAGCTGCCGACCACCGTTTTGCTTAGACTCAGCCCTTGATTAACCTCTTCTCTCATCTGATCCAGCCCTTTGATAAAACTATCTGAGCGGACTAACACCAATGGATCCTGATAACTAAGATAGCTATCGGCCTGACGTTCAAAAATAGAAACTTGTGGCTGATTAATCGCCCCTTCTGTAGCGTTCAGAAGTACCGCTGTTTTTTGCGGCTCCTGGTTCAACTGAATAGTCGTATCGATATCAGTACGTGCCAGTACAGAGAGCTGAACATCAAACCGGTCTTCATCGACATTGGTAGTGGGGTCATCTTCCGTGTGAGAGACCTCCTGTTCTAGATCCTCCTGAGCTTGCATGTCCTCTTCAACCACAAGCTCATCGCTGACTTCTTCGTTGAGTGTATTTTCGATCAGGTTAGTAATAACGCTAACAGGGCTCGTTTCAACAATCTGGGCTTCAACCACCGTTATATCACTGGTTGTCACCAGTGTGCTGGCGGCAACGTCCACCTCCTCGCTGAAAACCGTTTCTAGCGTCCCGTTACCATCAATATAGTGCACTATCACCGCAATGCGGCTACCCACATCATCATTTTTCAACAAATAAGTTGCTGCGGTGGCACCCTCAATGTCGACACCGTCTTTCTGCCACTGATAAATAAAGGCTCCCAAGCCATCGCTATCAGCCAATGCAGAGATATCAGCCGTTAATGTTCTATTCTCAATCGCAGTGCCGATTATTGCCAAGTGACCCAAAGGACTATCATTACTATTCGCCACGGCAGTGGTAGCATTGCTCGTCAGGCTTTCAAGGGTACCTTGGCCATCGATATATGAGACGGTTACACTCATCAAGGCTCCCACATCACTATCACCTAGCCTGTAGGTCGACTCCATCGCTCCGGCTACCTCAATGCCATTGCGCAGCCACTGGTAGTTGAAGGTGCCTATGTTGTCAGCATCAACTAAACCGGTAGTATTAGCCGTTAAGTGCTGATCCTCCATGACCGTTCCATCGATTAATACTGACCCGATTACCGGATCGTTGACGGCAGCAACCGGAGCCGAAGCCATACTTGCCACATATTCGGCACTTCCTTCTCCATCGGTATAACGGACTATTGCCGTCATTACCGTGCCAACATCCGCATCAGTTAAAGTGTAGGCATGGCTTGTAGCACCGATAATATCAACCCCATTTCGTTGCCATTGATAGGTAAATGGGCCAAGGCCATCATTGTCAGATAGCCCACTGCTGTCTACTTGTAGTTGTTGGTCTTCTCTTGCAATACCCAACAAAAGAATGTTACCCAGAGGAAGATCATTGACATTCGTCACTGGGGAGGTTGCGTCACTATTCACACTTTCCACCGTCCCCCCAGCATCGGTATAGCTAACCACAACCGAAATAACCGCGCCGACATCACTATCCCCCAGGGTATAACTGCTCGCTGTCGCTCCGACGATAGAGGCTCCATCACGCTGCCACTGATAGTTAAACGATCCGAGACCATCATCGTCAGCCAAGGTACTGGTATTGGCAAACAACACCTGATCTTCTGTCGCCATACCAGAAACCAGGACCATTCCAAGTGGAGCGTCGTTAGTATTAGTTACGGTGATATCAAAGCTGTCAGAAGCGGGCGTTCCCCCCTTTCCGTCATCCGCGATCACTGCGACAGAGATTGTTCCCACATCACTATTGAGAGGGGTGCCGCTAAAAGTACGCGTGCTGGCATCAAAACTCAGCCAGCCGGGTAGTGCACCACCTCCAACCAACTGCGCGGTATAGCTTAAAGTGTCGCCGATATCCTGATCACCAAAAACAGTTGCCGCGAAGGTGAAGTTAAATACCCCATCTTCGGTGGCCATCTGGTCGGCCATGGGGTTATCGAGGGTTGGGTCGTCATTACTGTTACTCACCACAATATCAAAGCTGTCAGAAGCGGGCGTGCCCCC
>JBFKTM010000143.1:0-7117 GCA_041636295.1 Oleiphilaceae bacterium | reverse complement strand
CATCAAAAATGGTCTTATCACGTATTTCTAATTTCTTTTTAGCCATAATTTAATCACTACACCTGAACTGATCAGGCGATTTAGTCGCCTGAAAATATAAAAACTTGTGCAAATTATCTCCGATTATAAGGAATTGAGATAAAATTGCTGTAACAAATCGTATTTGTCTTCACACATGTTTGCATTGACATCGATCTATTAGCGGGAATTCAATTCCACGCTTGTGTCGTGCTCGCATGGTTTGATCGTCACCTCAGAGACTATAGGTCTCTTTTAAATAGCGAAGTATTTCTGCTGATTCGAATAATGCCGTTCCCGTATTCGGGTCAACCAGGTAAGGCACTTGTACGTTACCGTGTTGCTGGAAGAAAGCGTCACGTTTGGTATTAGGCAGAGGCTTATAAGGTTTTAGCGTAAATCTGAAATTGGCAGGCCCCATATCGGCTTTCTGCTGCTTACCCAGGTTTACCAGCAGGTAGGGGAGCTCCAGTTCACATAGCAGCTCTCGCACCGGTCTCGAAAAAGGACTGGATTCAAAACTATAGAGCGTTAGCGCTTGCTCTGCGCCTTTTGAGGGTTTTGCCTTTACCCCAGCATTGAAACGTATGCCCGTCGCCAGCGTAGAGGCAAGCTGGTTTAGCTTATTGCTTAGCAGCTGCTTGGGCGGTTGTTTGCCACGGTATTGCTTGAACAGATAATTAACAATCGCTTCGGCACCCTGATGCTTTTGCTCGGTATTGTTATCAATCAGCAAAGGAACGGCTTCGCTACCGGAATCGTTCTTTAGCTGTTGTAAGTTATTGCCACCTTCGGGGCAGGGGGCAATCATGACGTCCAGGTTTAATTCGGTTAGCGCTTCCCTTACTAACCGGCACTCTGGACATCCTTCCCGGTCAAACAGTATTAAAGTTTGTTCCGGTTGATGACTCGTCTTACTGGCCGTTGTGCCGCGCCAGGAACGTACACTGGAGGCGATAGTCGAGGTGAGAATGTCGAGTGTGCGATTCATCTGTGTTTCCTTGTCCTTCAGGGGAGTCCGCAGTCATGTTTACAATGAGCGGCGGACCCTATCATTTACGGATTATTCGTATTTACAAAGATAAGCGGTATCAATTGATACTTTGAGGTCGAAGCTCTGTTTGGCTTCAACTATAAAGGTCTCGCCTTCACCAAATTCTTGCCAGTTTTCTTCTCCTGGCAGTTTCACTGTCAGCGAGCCGCTTACCACGGTCATATACTCGCGCTGTTCTGTACCAAAGGTGTAGTCTCCAGGAGTCATTACACCAACGGTGGCTGGCAGATCTTTTGTTTGCAATCCAATGGATGCAACTTTCCCATCGAAATATTGATTAACTTTTAACATAAGTGCTCTCCAGGTAAATAGCGCGATTATACCGGGGCTTTAGGGTCGCGTCTTCTATTTGTCGCTAGTCGCAGTATGCATGTTGATGACCGGAGTGGTCAGGCTGTTCGCAGAGTGCCAGACAGCGACGCCTCACCGCATTAGGCTTGGGGTATATAAGGTGCAGTGAGTGCCGGGAATGTATGCTTTGTACTGTTAATCAACCGTGCTGGGGGGGCTGTTCGGAGTCGCATTCAACGGGGTGTTGGTTTAGCAGGTTATAGCGTTTGCGTTTGACCGCCTTTATCTTTTCTATATCGACTACGACCAAGCCGTCTACGCAGTCTGAGAAGTCGGGGTCGATATTGAAATCCAGAAACTGTACACCGCCGGGCTCACACAACTCACTGTACTGTTTATAAAGGGTCGGTACTGAATACCCCATGTGGGAGAGTTTGCTTTTCATCGCTGCAAACGCCTCTCGGGTATCGAGATCGGCAAACTGCTGATCCAGCAGCTGGTTAGTTTCGTCATCGATGATATAAGGGTGCTGAGGCTGAACCAGTGACTTACTACAGCCAAAGTAGTGGCTATAGAAATAGACTAGCGTATCTTTGGCCGTTTTTGAGTAAGTGTTACTGATACTGACGGGACCTAAAAGATAGCGGTATTGGGGGTTCTTATTGAGAAAGGCTGCAATGCCATACCATAAGTATTCCAGGCTGCGCGTACCCCAGTATTTGGGTTGAACAAAACTACGCCCCAGCTCTAAGCCCTGTTTAACAATGGGTGCCATCGCCGGTTGGAAGTCAAAAAGTGTGGTGCTGTAAACGCTGCGCTTACCCGGTTTTTTCAGCGCCTTTCGCGTATCGCATAGCCGATAGGCCCCCACAATTTCCAAGGCTTCGGCATCCCATAGCACGATGTGGAAGTAGCGTTGGTCGAACTGGTCGACATCTCGCCGATCACCGGTTCCTTCACCGACCACGCGAAATGAGACTTCTCTTAGTCGACCAATCTCCCGCATAAGACAAGCGTTGGGCTTGTGGGTATACAGGTAGATTTTCTTGTTGTCTTTGGTCTCTCCGAGGAGTTCGCACTGATTAATTTCCTGGCGTAGGAGCTGAGGGTTTTCAGGGTGGGCAATTGCTTTCTCCGTTTTAAATAGTGATGACTTGCCTTTGCCAATGCGATAGACCTGTTTTTTAAACAGGCTGGCCTTGGCTTTTAGCGGGACTTTCAACTCTTGATAAGCCGCTGGTTTGACCTGTTCGCCAATTCGTATGGAGACAGAGTTGCGGGCGTGTTTGAAGGTTTCCCTAATCAGCCAAAGGGTAGAGAGTGGTCGAGACAGCAGTGACAGGCTATAGAAAAAGAGTGAATTGCGCGCATCCACGAAGACTGGGAGTATCGGCGATTGCGTTGTTTCCGCGATGCGCAGGAAGCCGGTTCGCCATTTGCCATCTCGTACACCGGCGGGGCTCATACGTGAGACCTCACCCGCAGGAAAGACAATGACGGCCCCTTCGTTGTTTAGATGGTCGTGAATTGCTTTAAGTTTCGTGCTGGAGGTACCGCCACTCATGTTGTTAACAGGGAGTACCAGAGAGCGAATCGGGGCGATGGTCATCAGCATATCGTTGCCAATGACTTTGACATCACTGCGTATCTCGCTGACCAGTTTTAGCAGAGCCATGCCGTCTAGCGTACCAATTGGGTGGTTGGCAATGATCACCAGTTTTCCGGAAACGGGGATGCGTTCTCGCTCGTTGTGTCGTACCGAATAGCTGAAGTCAAAGTAGTTAAACACCTCTTCAATGAAGTCGACACCCTGGGCATGGGGGTATCGTTCACCAAACTGCTGGAACTCCCGTTCATGAAAAAGCAGCCGTAACATCGCCAGCATCGGCCGGGTTACCAAGCGTGATCGGCTTAGAATACTGGGGTAGCGATTTTCAATAACCGATTGGATATTTAACATTTGACCCTCCTTGACTACTTTTTTCTTTATCGTCTATGTCGTGGAGGCTAATGGTTAAATGTGACGGTTATTGGTCAAATATGTTGCAGTTGCATGGCAATACGTACGGCACGCAACATCACTCATACCACAGGGCTTCGGCCAATAACCGGTTTTCTTCACGGTGCATTGTTTGGGTCCAGTAGGCATAGGAGCGGGTAGCCCTGACCAGAAACTCCATCAACAGTTGGTGATGCCGTAGTACGCGTCTTACCCGATGAGGGCGAACTGGATGAAACATGCCCAGCGCATTTCGAATCTGTAGTGGGTTTTTTTTGACCCACATCCAAGAGCCCATCTCTAGTGTTAGCGGGAGCAAAGTGCTGCCAGCGGCGAGTGCTTCTTGATAAATGTAATCCCAAAGGTCTCCGTGGGTTGTGTAGTGCCGCGACTGAGGTTCGAACAGGTAGTTTTGATGAGGGTAGGTGGAAAAGAACATCTCCCTGAGTTGATAGATCTCGGCCAGATGTGCAATACGCTGGTGTCTGCTATAAGCGTAAGGAAACCAGATTCGGTCTTGGAAGCCAAACCCCGAATGGCAGTCGACTACCATGCTAAAAGGGGCTGGAAAAAGTGCCTGTTTAATCGTGTCGACCAGTGCTTGGGACTCTTTTTCCATGGCGCTGCCTTTGGGGCCTCGGTACCACGGCAGCACCGGGGATAGTCTATGGCCCCCCACAAGCCAGGGGACATTGCCTTCTGCGTCAATTGGGGCGTTTCTCATGAGGTCTACGCCATTACCGTTGGCTCGCCAGTTGCGTAACATGCCGACAGGATTCATGATCGGTAAAAATACCAGTTTCACTTGCTTTAACGCGTCGATCAGTGTGGTGTCCCAGCGCATGCGTTGTACCAGTGTGTCGAGAAAGGCAAGCACCACCTGGGTACCAATTCGCTCAATGCCGTGTATCCCTCCAACAAATGCAATGGCGGGTTTGTCGGGTGCTTCGCTACCCAGCGTAATAGCGTGTACGGGGTAGAGATGATCTCGGGTGGGGCACTGGGTGATGGTTGAAACCCTAAGGAACTCACTGCCTTGTTGCAGGATTGAATTCAGTTGGTTTAGCTCGGGTAGGTGTGCCTCTATACGATTGGTGTGCTTTTCCATATCGCTATCTATTGTCCGTTAACGCAGAATAAGGTGTTGTTTAATAGTAAGCAGTGTAAAGGAGTTCGGAGTTTTAATGGTTACCGTTTTATGACATCTCTATTGGAGACTTCCGGGGATTAATGCAGGCAAAAAAAAGACTCCATCGGTAACCGAGGAGTCAAGGGCAAGTGTGCTTGAAGGGAGCAATAATGAAAAAGAACACAGTGTCGAAACGCTTGTCTACCTCTTTCCGAAACTGGTAGTGTTATCCTAATCGAGTGCCCCTATCTAGAGTATTGCCAACGGATTAAAGAAAGTTAATAGATGTGCGCAGGCTCTATCTATAGAAAAATTATTTAACAGTGCTATAAAAATAATATTTTATTTATTGGTGGTTTGGTGGCTATCATGGCTGTCTCTGGACATTATCAATTAAGGGATTGTCGGTATGGGCGTCATAGAAAAAACGGTTATAGAAAAAACGCGGCACACAGTTGCGGTCTTCACGGCTTCACTTCTTAGCGTACTTTTTACAGCACTTTGCCCCACTTCTTTGCTGGCAGCTGAGTCGTGAGTTGGCTTTTCAGTGATTAAAACTGCCAGCTCGGCGGGAGCTCAAGAGGCTCTGGTTGTGAGTACCGGCAGCTTATTTAAGCGTCGGTATCTGGCACAAAACGTGATATTAATTACTCATCCGAAGGGCGATATTTTGGTCGATGCCGGGCTGGGCACTGCGATAGATGATCAGTTTAAGGAGAATGGTTTTTTTGATCGGCAGCTTTTTAGCTACCACGAGGTTGACCCCGCCGTTAAGCAGTTGCAGCGGGCAGCATACGACTTTTCAAAATTGAAGCGCATTATTCCGACCCACCTACACTGGGATCATGCCAGTGGTATTGAAGATTTTTTAGGGGTTCCGGTCTGGGTTCAAAAAGCCGAGTATGAGCAGGCCATGAGTGGTAAGGCTCCAGCTTTTCTTCACTCACAGTTCGATGCAGAGGCGATCGACTGGCAATTTCTTGATCTGCCGGATATCGAATATAGAGGCTTTACCAAGAGCGTTGATCTCTATGGTGACGGTGCAATTATTCTGGTTGATATGTCCGGTCATTCGGCGGGCCAAGTTGGCCTGTTTCTGACGATTAGTTCGGGTAAGCAGTTTTTCTTTATTGGTGATACAACGTGGACCCTCAAAGGGGTGAGTGACAATGCCGAACGGCCGGCAATACTCTCTTGGCTAGTCCAGTTTAATTGGGATGATGCCGAGAACCTGAAACAGATTCAACGGGTGCATGACCTGGCCGCCGCACTGCCTGAGCTAACCATCGTTCCGGCTCATGACGAGCTGGTTGCGGACCATTTGCCGAAATATCCTGAATTTGCCTATTAGTGAGAAACAGCGAGCGTTATGGATCTGAAAGCACTGGGTTACTTTGTGGCTGTTGTTGAGACCGGCAGTTTTACCGCCGCCGCAGAGCGATGTTATGTGGCGCAACCATCCATCTCTCATGCGGTGAGCAAGCTGGAGTCTGAGCTTCAGCTGACCCTTTTGATGCGTGAAAAGCGTGGGGTGACAGCCACCCCTGAAGGCATCGAATTTTATCGTGAGGCAAAGGGGTTACTTAGTCACGCCCAGACGGTTCGTACTCACTTCATTAACAAGGTGGAATCACCATTGTTAACGGTGGCCGTCTCCCAATCCGTGGCATTTGCCTATTTGAATGAGTTGTTAAAGGCGTTGAAAGGGATAAATCCAGCGCTTCAGGTGAAGCTTATCCAGCAGTCTGAATCGGTGGACATTCGATTGACGGTTGACCGGCTGGTGCTGTCTGAGGATCTGTTTATTCCCCTGTGGCAAGATCACTATTGTTTGATTATTCCGCTACAGAGTCCTCTTGCTTACAAAGAGTGTTTGGCGGTAGCAGACCTGAATGGGCAGGCGTTTATTGAGCGGACCTATTGTGACCGTAATAGTGAGTGGGCAGAGTTTTTAAAATTGCACCAGATAGATGTGACGGTTGCTGCAGCGGTTGATAATGAAGAGTGGGCGCTATCACTGGTCGAGGCCGGGGTTGGGGTCTCTGTTGTGCCGCTTCATCAGGCGCAAGACTATTCGAACCGGTTTGTTGTAAGAGAGCTTGGCGATATTGACGGATTAGAGTCGATACGACGATCAGTGGGTGTTGCAATACCGTATAGAAATCTGAGTAATAGGCAGGTGTTAGATGTTAAAGATAAGATAGCTGAATTTTGTCAATCGTTTTAGGTAGACAGGCGAAAAATTTGAATCAAGCAAAGATTTGCACGAAGACTAAGAAGGAGCAGTGCATATAAAGGTAACCCGCTATGGTTTTATCCATAAGGGGGTCTGTAAAGAGGACATGACATCCTCTCTACAATTTCTGACACTAATGCCTGCTAAAAACTATACCTGTAAAGACCAAGTGGTCTTTGAACACAAGAATGGTTACAACAGAACGTCAGACGAACCTTAAGCTGGAGATACGTTTTCAGCTTGTGGGCCTTTTTTACCTTCACCTTCGGTGAAAGTAACAGCCTGGCCTTCTTGAAGAGTACGGAACCCGTCAGAAGAGATGTTGCTGAAGTGAACAAATAGATCTGGACCATTGTCACGCTGAATAAATCCAAAACCTTTAGATTCGTT
>JBFKTM010000142.1:0-7140 GCA_041636295.1 Oleiphilaceae bacterium | reverse complement strand
GCGGTGGCAGAGGGCGAAACTGCGGGGGGGATGGTGTGGCCAAAAGTTACCTCTTTAATAGCGAGGCTACTGTTACATTGTTAACTGAGCGGCGTGCTTCAGCGCCCTGGGGGATTGCGGGAGGAAAATCCGCGAAGACGGGCGAAAATAGCCTTAATGGTGTGTCGGTCGCTGACAAGCAGCAACTTGAAGTGAAGCGTGGCGATATTCTAACGATACTAACACCTGGAGGTGGTGGATGGGGATTTGAATAGTAGCTGACTAATATAGTCGGATTTATAAAAAAAGAGTAGAATACCGCAAAACGTAACTATTTTGATTTCCTAAACTAGAGGTGTACCTATGGATATAATGGATACTATTAAAGATCAGATTGAAAGCAATGACATCCTGTTATATATGAAGGGTACGCCTCAGGCCCCTCAGTGTGGCTTTTCGGCAAAGACGGTGCAGGCTTTGATGGCTTGTGGTGAGCGTTTCGCTTATGTAAATATCCTGGATAACCCAGATGTTCGAGAAAACTTGAAGGTCTACTCCAATTGGCCAACCTTTCCTCAACTGTATGTTAAGGGAGAGCTTATTGGTGGATGTGACATCGTACTTGAGATGTACGAAAGCGGTGAGCTGAAAGAGGTTGTTAAAAAGGCTGCGGAGTCAGCGGCTGAGAACTAATTCCCCTCCTTCTCTGGTCGGCTCACTCACACGAGATGAGTGATTTTTACCATAAAAAAACCACGCGATTTCGTGTGGTTTTTTTATGGATAGTGGTTATTGATTTGACTGGCTGTCGGTTAAATTTTATTGCGTTCGAATGGGATCGTAACGTATAGAAACTTGATATCTGAATCCAATCGCCTTATCGGTCGCCGGGGGTTCAGGGTAGGGGCTGGCATCCAGTGCCGTTCTACGTGCAGCATTATCAAGTATAGAGTGTCCGCTGGAATGTTTTACCTGCACATTTTTTATGGAGCCGTTAGAAAATAGAAAGAGTTCTAGCGTTATGATTTTACTCTTATCGAGTTGGCTAATTATCGGGTACATCCGGTCATGAAATTGGCTATTATTCAGTTTTTCAAATAGCTTTCTTTCGTATTCTGAAAGTTGTGGCAATTCAGGATCTGATGATATTTGTACAACGGATGCTTCCATCTCTTGTTGTTGTCTAAACAGGCTGGCAATGTCAGCGAATGATTTTGAAGCCGCTTGACTCTTGCTGGACTCTGCTAGGTCTTTTCTGACATCGGGCAGATCAGTTTTGATCTGCGGGATAAATATATTCTCTTGTTTGATTGTTTTGTTGGATTGGGTTGGGGTTGTTAGTTTATCTTTTTCGTTGTTGTTGTCTTTGGCGGTAACAGCGTTGCTTCTACTTTCACTGACCGTTGTGACAACCTCACTCGATGCATTCTGCAGGTGTTCTTTATTTAGAATATCTTCTGCATTTTCCGTCGGGCGGTTTGATGGTGCATTGGCTTGGGTTTTAACCGCCGAGCTGGTGGCTTTTGATGATACGACCAGTTGGATCGGTATGGATTTTTTTTGTTCTAGCTCTGGCAGAAATTGAAATAGAAAAATGCCCAATAACGTGTGAAATAAGATAGCAATAGATATGGATAGTGTAATTCTGTAGGAAGAAACCGTATTTAAATCGTGCATAAACAACATGCAGAATAACCGAAACCAACCGAGTGGCTCCAGCTACTCTAATATGTTCTCCGTATTAACTATTGAGCGGCTACACCAGACATCTTTCTCAGGTTGCCCATTACGGCACCCATTGCCCGATCTACCAGAAGGCCTTGTTCAAGAACCTTCACTCGGCCACGTCTCATCTCATGGGCCAGCTCATGTCGTGTTTTTTCGACTACTTTCAAACCCATGCGGTTTACAAAAATATAGCACTCAGCCTCATCTATTTTAGTTGAAAGCTTACATCGGAACTTGCTGCCATTGACTAGTGAAAACTCGATCCAGCTCCCAATGCTGATTGCATCAACTTTCAATAAATGCTCCGCTATAGCCGCATCTTCGATCTCTTTCTGTTTTTGAATGGCTGTTTTTTCTATGTGTACTTCAGGTGCCGGTGTGGCTTCTTCGACCGATTTTGAGATCTCATTCGGCTCACTCTTGGTCGCAGCAGAGTGAGACTGTTGCTTGAAAACTTCTGTCAGGGTTTTCTTTAAATCTGCCATCGTCTGGTCAAGTCTAGCAGAGTTATAGGAAACCTCTTGCAGACCGGACTTAACTTCTTTGAGTAGTCCGGGGACTATTCTTACCCAGCGTTGCCTGTCTTTCTCTTCGGTGTGGGGGAGCAGGCACCAAATGAGTTGTTCCAAGGTATCGGTCGTCTGTTTCCAGTGGTGTTCCCTGCCATCTTTAAGATAGGCCAGAAACATAACCCGGCTCCAGCCGTTTCGAATAATCTCTTTGGCAATAGGGGGAATAGCGGTGGATGCAGTTTTTACCCTAATAATTTCTTCAACAGTCTGTTGGGCCTTGTTAGACTTGATGCGGCCTTCTTCAGCTTCCTTGGTGCGCTGCTCTACGATCTTGGCCTTGTGTTCTTCTTTCTCTATAAATGCAGAGAACTGCTGATATAGCTCTTCAAACAAATGGGTGTCGCCATCAAACTCATCCAGCAAGCGGTGAACTACGGTGTGAATGTGTTCGTAAAGTTTGTCTTTTTGCTTTTCAGTAGCGTCATTCCAGCCAATGCCGGCTTTTGCTAATGCATTGAGAAGCTTCCGTGCAGGGTGGCTGTTTTTGCCAAAGAATGACTTGTCTTTAATGACTACTTTTAGGATGGGGATCTGCAGGCGGCTAATTAATACCTGGATAGGGGCCGAAAGGTTGTAGTCATCTAAAATAAACTCAAACAGCATGGAGACAAGATTTATCAGATCTTCGTCAACCTGGTTTAATGCGTTTTGCTTGCCTGAAGCGCGATTTTGTTGTTCTAGCAACCCCTCTAGTGCCTCTCGAACATTGATAACCGTAGGCGTTCTGTCATCAAGAGTCTGCTGAGGTATCTGCTCTTGCAAGGTGGAGAGCATTAACATTAGGTCGTTGTCGGCAATAAATTGTATATTGCCATTTGTGGGGGCTGAAAATCCGGTACCGGTTTGTTGGCGAACATTGGCGAGCAATGTCTGCAGCTGTGAAAAGTACTCAATTCCCCCGACGCTATATGCCTGGCTATTTTCACTGGTTTCAATCGGGTCGGTTGCTGCATTGCTGCTTTTTGGGGTAACACGGTGTTTTTTGCTGGTGTGCTTCAGAGTTGGGAGAATGCCAGCATCAATTAGTTGTCTATTGGTAGATTCATACACTTCGCCAAGATTGGACATGACGAAACGGTCAAATTGCTTATAGACAATCAGCTTTTCGCGAATATCGATGTCAAGATTAATGCAAGCCTGTGTGAAAGCGCCACAAATATATTCAGGATCTAGAGGGTTGACAGGTTCTTCTTCGCTGGCACCTACATATATGGACGACATTCGGGTTTGAATTTGTAGCAGTTGCCCTTGAAAATTGGCGCGTGCTTTTGTCACCATGGTGTGGACAGCAACGTCTTCTTCTAGCGTGTCTTCTTGAACCAGGGATAAAGATTCAGCTGTGATTTCTTCAAGAGTATCCTGCTTCTCGGTGTGCTTTAACTTTGGTGGTGAGCGGAAGAGGTTGCTTAGCTCAAGCTGAAAATGGCTTTCGATGCCTTTTCGTTTAATCCGCACTTCTCTCATTGCTTCAAAGAAACGGTTCTGTTCGTTATTGCTGCGAGCGCCATTGGCGAGCTCGAAGAATGAGTCGTCAATACCGTCAAACATCCCTTGTAATAACTCCATTAGGGAAGAAATGGTATTGGTTTGAATTTTAATCATATCCTTATGAGCGGTATGTTCCAGCCCCGACCTCTGGTGATCTTTAATGTAACTAATGCCAGATTGGTTGTTCATTAAATACTCCCATGGACGACTCTCAACCTGATAATCTTGCCGAGCACACCGTTTCTATTATTATTAAAGCACTTATAGTGAAGTCTCAGTATAAGCCTTTAGCAGAGAAAAAATTTAAAATCAAATATGGCTATAAGTATAGCAATAAAAAATAACAAAAAAACACAGAGCAGGGGTAATTTTCTAAGGTTTTTCAGTTTTTTGCAAACTAATTACTGAGCGAGGCTTAAATTTACATGTTGTTCCATAGTGATTTTGATTACTTGATTGGGGGGGAGACCCGGGCTGTTTTAACAACATTGTCTTTGATTTGTCTTATTTCGATTCTGTGATTGCGTATTTTAAGGCATACACTGGTGTCTGGTATGGTCTCAAGAGCCTCTGTAATCAAGCCGTTCAGCGTCTTGGGGCCGTTAATGGGAAGATTCCAGGATAGTGCTTTATTTATGGAGCGTATGGTTGCCGAGCCATCAATGATATAGCTGCCGTCTTCTTGTGGGGTGATATCGGCGCTGCTGGCGGAGTAGTCAGTAGTGAATTCGCCAACGATCTCTTCGAGAATATCTTCCATAGTGGCAATGCCCATGACGTCGCCATATTCATCGACCACTATGCCGATGCGTCTTTTTTCTTTTTGGAAATTAATTAGTTGGGTGTTGAGTGGGGTGCTTTCTGGAATAAAGTAAGGGTCGCGGCACTCCTGTAGTAGTGAAGCCCGATTAGGTTCGTCTTGGGATAAGACACGAGTCAGATTTCGTAGGTGCAGTATGCCTATAATATTGTTGATGTCATTTTTATAAACAGGAAGGCGAGTGTGTTGACTAGACTGTATCTGATTAATGATGTCTGAAAAATTGTCCTCAATATCTATCCCCACAATTTCATTTCTGGGAACCATGATGTCGTTTACCGTTACTTTTTCAAGATCAAGGATGCCGACGAGCATGTCCTGGTGTTTTTTAGGGATGAGTGCACCGGCTTCATTGACTAGAGTTCTTAACTCTTCGCGGCTCAAGTTATCGGAGTTGTCACTATCTTGCTTGATGCCAAGTACTCTTAGCAGGTTGTTCGTGATTAGATTGACTGCCCATACCAAGGGATAAAGTAGTTTAAGTAAGGGGATCAGTATGTAGGTGGCCGGAAAAGCAATTTTCTCTGGGTAGAGTGCTGCAAGCGTTTTGGGTGTTACTTCGGCAAAAATCAGAATAACAATCGTGAGTAGTCCTGTTGCTACGGCAATCCCGGCGTCACCCCATAGTCTGAGAGCGATAATGGTGGCAATGGATGAGGCAAAGATATTTACAAAGTTATTGCCAATAAGTATTACACCGATCAGTTGGTCGGTGCGCTGCAATAATTTATTGGCTCGTTGTGCGCCTTTGTGGCCGTTCCGTGTCAGGTGCTTCAGGCGATATCGGTTGAGCGACATCATGCCGGTTTCTGAGCTTGAAAAGAAACCGGAGAGAATGATTAGAAAAAGTAGTATTAAAAATAATAACTCGGTTGAGCTTTCGTTCAATGTGGTGGTTGCTCTTGCTGAATTAAATTCGAAGACTAAGTGGCAAAGCAGGGGCTGTCAAGCGCTTACTGATGAAATATGTAGTAGCTGATGGTGGGTGTCAGCTACAGAATAATTTCAATCACTAATTTGCTTCCAAAATAGCTAAGCATAAGGAATAGGCAGCCCCAAAGTGTCCATCTGCTTGCGGTGAGTCCTCTCCATCCTTTGAGTTGTCTACCAACGAGTAGTGCTGTGAAAATAGACCATGCAATGATGGATAGGATTGTTTTGTGAACTAGGTGTTGTGCGAACAGGTTTTCTATGAATATGGCGCCACTGATTAGTCCTAGTGTCAGGAGGATGAGTCCTGTCCATATCATTTCAAATAGCAGTGCCTCCATGGTCTGTAATGGCGGCAGGTTTCTTATTAGCAGGCTGGTATAGTTGGTTTTTAGTTGTTTGTTTTGCAGGTATAGCAGAAAAGCTTGCCCTGCAGAAAGTGTGAATACACTATAGGCAAGTACTGAAAGAATTATGTGAGAGAGAATGCCTGAGTTGTTGTAGGCCAGTTGCTCGGTATTTGTTTCGAAGACTAGTGCGCAGAGAATAGTCGCGATAGCTATCGGGTATGCAACGAGAAAGAGATTTTGGGTGGGGCGTTGCACGCTGATGATGAGAAGAACGGCTACTATAAGGCTGGCAAATAGGGAGGATGCCTTGAAAAAGCTGAGATCGAGACCGCCATTTACCGATACCAGGCCATAAGTCATTGTACTATGGGCTGCTGCAGCCACCAGGCCAATTAATAGAGCAAAAAATGGTTTTGATGGCAGTTTACGGAAATAAATTAACGCTTGGTAGGTTGTCCCTAAAGTGTACAGGCCAATTGATGTTAGCCCAAAAAAAAGTATGTTCATATCCGTCCGTACAGGCAGTTAACAGGCACTAAATTGGTTATAGATTACCAGTCATCGACTTGTCTGTGTACTGTTTCATATCAATGCTTTTGAAGATGTTCTTTAAATGAGACTAACGTGTCGCCTCGTTTTGTTTGAAACTCTCGGTTATAATGAGTTGTTCGCAACATTTTAGAATTAATGAGACCCATCATGTTTGAAAATTTAACCGATCGACTGTCCGGTAGTCTGAAAAAAATTACCGGTCAGGCCAAGCTTACAGAAGATAATATAAAGGAAACTCTCAGGGAAGTAAGAATGGCGCTGCTTGAGGCAGATGTCGCGCTACCTGTTGTGAAAGAGTTTGTTGAAAAAGTTAAGTCTAGATCGGTTGGTCAGGAGGTGATGCGAAGCCTTACTCCTGGGCAAGAGTTTGTGCGTATAGTTAATGCCGAACTGGTACAGGTAATGGGTGAGACCTGTCAGTCGTTGAATTTGGCTGCCCAGCCGCCAGCAGTAATTATGATGGCAGGCTTGCAAGGAGCGGGTAAAACAACAACGGTGGCTAAGCTTTCTCGTTTTTTGAAGGAGCGAGAAAAGAAAAGTGTAATGGTGGTGAGCGCTGATGTTTATCGTCCTGCTGCTATCAAGCAGTTGGAAACGTTGGCCGAAGAGGTGGGTGTAGACTTTTTCCCTAGTACGGCTGATCAGGACCCCATTGATATTGCGGCATCCGCGATTGATGCTGCGAAGAAGAAATTTGTCGATGTGGTGATTGTTGATACGG
>JBFKTM010000141.1:0-7145 GCA_041636295.1 Oleiphilaceae bacterium | reverse complement strand
TCAAAAGGCTATGCTGTCGCCTACTCCAGCGCGAACCAGACCTCCAACACCTACAATATTGCCTTACAGGAAGATACCGCACTCAGGGTGAAAAAACAGTTTATTGCGCGTTATGGAGAACCCTTATATACCGTTGGTATTGGCGGCTCCGGCGGTGCCATTCAGCAGTACCTGATCGCACAAAACAATCCAACGTTACTGGATGCGATCATTCCCCTCTACTCCTATCCGGATATGATCACCCAAACCATACATGGCCTTGATTGCGAACTGCTTGAATACTATTTCGATGTGGTATCGGAAGACAGTCGATGGCAACAATGGCAGCAACGTAGTCTGGTTGAAGGTTTAAACGCCAAATCGATGGAACACGAATATGGCATGATTTACCGACTGGCACTGCTAGTATACGGAAAATGGCCCTTTCGGGAGGAAGGTCTCAGTGAATGCGGTATGAGCTGGCGAGGCCCAACCCAGTTGTTCCATAACCCCCATTACTTTCACTACTTCAAACACTTCACCCCCGAAGTCTTTAAAAGTATACAGTGGACTCACTGGCAGGATCTAAAACACATCTACGGAGTTGACGAGCAAGGAGACCCGAAGCAAACCTGGGACAACATTGGCGTCCAATATGGGCTGCGAGCACTACTAACAGGCGAGTTGACGGTGGATACCTTCCTTAACCTCAACGCACAAATCGGTGGCTGGAAAGCTTTTCAGGAGATGAAGCCAGTCAAATACTGGCTATTCAGCGGCTTCAGCTCGCCCATTACTGAGATCTCGTTGTGGAGCGACCACAACATGAATCACAGTCCGAATAACGGTATTACTCCAGCCAAACGAACTCAGGGAAATCTTGATGCGATTCGGGCCGCTTACTACTCAGGCAATGTATTTACCGGACAGGTCGACCTGCCTATTTTAGACGTTCGCCACTATAACGACCCCGAGCTGGACATGCACCATAGCTTTGCTTCATTCTCAGCACGGTTACGCATTGCCGAAGCCAATGGCCACGCAGACAACCATGTCGTCTGGATGGCCAGACAGCCCTATGAACTAAGACCACAGGCGTTGGAAGCCATCGACCGCTGGATGCAAAACATTAAAGCGCACCCAGAACGTAGCGTGGTTGACAACAAACCCAACAATATTCAAGACGCTTGTTTTGATGAAAAGGGCGAGCTGATAGCTCAAGGAAAGCGAGTCTGGGATGGAGAGTGGAACAACCGTATCAATGGCCGTTGTTTAAACACCTACCCCAATTTCATGTCCAGTCGAAATGTCGCAGGCGGCGATTTCAAAGGGAGTATTTTTAAATGCCATTTGCAAAGTATAGAAGAGGCCATTGACTCCGGCGTCTACGGCAACCTCGACATGCGCCCCCACATCCAACGGTTACACAAGATATTTCCTGAAGGGGTTTGTGATTACAGCAAAGGCGACATGGGTCGCCCTGCAGATATCTGACAGGTCGCTGTTAATCAGTTTCTGACTCTTCAGAGACTTCTGGCCACGCTGCCACCAGACTAAGCGTGAGCACTTCAACACTGACGATACCGCCGGTTTCCGCAAAATCGGCGAGTGTCCCCTGCTCGGTTAAACCATCGTTATCCAGCGTCATGGCAACATAGATTCGGTGACTCTGGTCGGTGGTGTCACCGCCGTATAATGCGGTGCGCTCCATGCCAAACTCCTCAAACTTCAACCAGGTGTCACCAAACTTCTCTACAATCTGTTCCAGCGTCATGCGGATCTCTCATCTTGTTCATTGAAAGTGACATTATAATACTGCGGTGAATCGATTCGATAGAAGTTTTAGGTGTAAGGATCATAAGGGATGAAGGGGTCAGAGTAGGTAACCTACTCTGACCCCCGCTTGACGGTTAACCCCCTCCCAGCCTCCCCCTGGTCCAAGGGGAGGAGCAATTGCAGCGACTTCTTCCTTAAAATTTGCAAGCGCCAATACTTATGGTCAGTGTAGCAATAAAGCTCCCTCCCCTGTGAAGGGGAGGGCTGGGGTGGGGTTAAAGGTCGCTAGCTATAGTTGAGTTTGAGGCTTAATAGCATCAAACACTAAAGCCCTGCGTTTTTAAGACGATTCGCGTGTTGACGGTAAACGGTCAACGGATCGGTCTCAAAGAGTGAGTGTAAACCCAACATCATGTTTACCTCATCAAGGTGATTCATACTGTAGTCATCTCGAATGATCATGCCCAGATGACTACTACAGCTCGAAACCATTCCGTCATTTTTAACACCACTGTCGAAGGCCAGTGAGGTCGTTACAAACAACAGATCAGACGGATCAAAGATGTTAGTAAACGGAGATGCCCCGCCAAAAGAGAAGTATTGTACGTTATTCGCACCATAACGCTCCCCCTCACCACACGCAGTGGATGGCACACCGTAAGGGTGATCCGCGTTAAAACGGGTTGACTCGGCCTTGGTAAAAGAACTCAAGCTGGCAAATGCATCTTGCCCACTATCTGTCGGATTATTAGACAAGCCGTTAATCAGCATGGCCAATGCATTCATTCCACCCAGCACGACCTGCCGTATAGGCGAATCCAGATCAAGTATCGCTTCCGCAACGGGAGAGCCAAACGTAGGCCCCGCTATATTGGTGACAGAGGCCACCAGATCGGGTCTCACCGATGCCACATAACGAGAGGTAACGCCACCGTGGCTATGCCCGAACAGGTTTACTTTTGAGGCGCCTGAAATGGCCAGTACAGCTTCGATCTGCTCAATCAACTGCTCGCCCCGCGCCTCAGTCGAATCCAGCGCGGTTACCTGGGTTACGTATACCTCGGCACCATCTGCTTTGAGGGTAGACGGGATACGATACCAATACTCCATCCCAATGACTGTATCAAAGCCCAGGATACCGTGAACCAGAACAATCGGGTATTGCGTTTCGGTATAGCTGGATGGTTTGACCCACCAGTTCCACCAGGCAGCGGATGCTGAAATTGAGAAACTAAAGAGAAATACTGCAAATACCAGTGTTACTTTTTTCATGCTCTTTCCTTGAATTTTATTTTTGTTTTAAGGTCAAGAACGGACTAACAAGGCACAACAAAAGCCCTCCCGACGGCGAGAGCGCTTCTATCCTTACCGATCACCTCCACCGAGTGGCGAAGGTTAACCAACTATCTGAAGAACGATCAACAGACAGGTACGATAGAACCATTTTTCTACCGTATGCACAATTCTCACACACCCGCTATTTACAGGGTATTGACCCTATCGCGTATATTTAGTGGCACTTCGGCCAACCAAAGCGACCGTTACTTTACGTCAATAATGCGTTGATTGTTGTCATACACAAATTCAGCCCCACGATAGCCGGGCTGATTTGCCACCTGTTCCAGTCGGGTGAGTGAGTAAAAAGGGATATCGATCAGCAACATATTAACTAGCCAATCCGGTATATACCCGCCAGGCTCGGTATGTTGTACCCAGGTAACTGCGGTTTCGCGCTCCGAGAGCGGTGAAAGGAGATAACGAATAGTCATATTAGTGATGCGAACACTGTCCGCCAGTGGAATATGTCCTTCAACCGCATCCAGCGAAACCATCACTTCACCGGTTTCCGGTTTTTCTCTGGTTGAAATACGCGTTACATAGTCGCGATTGTCCGCAGGCCAGGGTAGATGATTAATACCATACTGAAAGAACTCGTCAAATCTCCCTCCTTCAAGGGTGCGAGCTTCAACACAGCCCTCGACCCAATCCTTGCAGGATTCGTCTGCCTGAAGCACCTTAATGATGCTACTAAGAGAGGCTGACATAACGGTCTTGCCCATAAACGCCTTAATATCCGATCCGGTAACCGTCTTAAAATAAACCTGTATATCATCCTGGTCTTTTTGCAGCTCCCACTCCGGATTGTTAGGATCAAGGGCCTCTTCCGCGCCGACATGCAGCGCGAACGAGAGAAACAGTAGTGAAGCGAACCTAGCAAAAGTAGCGTTCAAACGATGTAACAGCATAATCAGTATCCTTTTATTTTTTAACTAAAGTACAAAATAACCCCCACACTAACAAGAGCAGCACTCACGTTATGACAAAATAATGGCACTTATGTCGTAAATTATGTTAACCCTGCATTGAATTACCATGCTAAAACCCCCTTTTATTCGCTACACTACTCTTCAGTATTTTCAGAATTCACCAGGAAACAGACAGTTAAAATCAGACAAATCGTTTGAACTTGGCAGTCATACTCTCTAACCATTTACTAACAATAGCGACGAGATACGCTCAATGCCCATTAACCGCGATCAACTGATCGAGATGGTCGACAAAATCCCAACCTTTCAAGAAAGTGTCCACCGCATACTCGCTCTGACGGCAAGTGCTGACTGTTCACCGAAAGACCTAGTACAAGTCATTGAGCATGACCCCATTCTCACGATAAAAGTACTTAAGCTGGTCAACTCGGCCTATTTCGGATTGTCTCAAGAGGTAACCTCGGTCAATCATGCGGTGGTTTATGTGGGTATCAACACCATTAAGAACGTCGCCATCAGTGTCGCTACCACTGGCGCACTACCCAAAACCAACAATGCCGGTTTAAACATGAACCAGTTTTGGGCTCACTCGCTGGCCGTCGGTGTTATCGCTAAACTACTTGCAGAAAACAAAGGGGTTGGTAAAAACGAACAGGCCAACTATTTTGTCGCTGGCCTACTGCACGATATCGGTAAAGTCCTGTTTGCTCACTTCATTCCCAATGAGTATCAGCAAGTTCTACAAAAAGTAGCAACAGAACAAATCCCACTCTATCAGGCCGAAAGAGACTTACTAGGCTTTGACCACAGTGAAATTGGTGGCATGGTGGCGGCCAAATGGCAGCTACCACCAGACCTCATCAATAGCATTAAATCTCATCACAGCGCCATGAGCGAAGACGAGGCACAAAGCCCATTATCACTAGCTATTTATGCGGCTAATCAGATGGCCCATTACATTGAGCAAAATAAGCAGATAGAGGCAGTAGAGGGTGGTAATACGGCAGCAGCGGCCGCTATTGAAGATAGCCTGCCAGGCCCCGTTAAAGCTTGGCTAAGCTGGCCACTCTCTGATGTTAGTAAGTGGCTCTCGAATCTGGATGATGAGATTGGCAAAGCCGTCGCATTCGTTAACGTAAGTAATGGAGACTAACCCTTATGATTATTACCCTGCGAGGCGTCAGAGGCTCCATCCCCGTACCTGGAAAAGACACCGTAAAATATGGTGGCAATACCACCTGCATTGATATTGTCACCGACGAGGGAGACCGGGTCATCATCGATGGCGGCAGTGGCATTCGCCCACTGGGCAACGAGCTGATGAAGCAGCTGCCGGTTGACTGTTCCATATTCATTACACACACCCATTGGGATCATATTCAGGGCCTTCCCTTTTTTTTACCTTTATTTGTTCCGGGCAATAACGTTGATATCTATGGCTCTTTTGATCCGGTGTATATGAAGGATCTAAAAACCATATTGGCCCAACAGATGGAGTATTGCTACTTTCCGGTTAGAGAAAGCGAACTTAACGCTACCATTACCTATAACAATCTGAGGGAGGGCCAGGTTATACAGGTCGGCTCGGCAACGGTCACGCCGCTATTGATTAACCATCCAGTTCTGAATTTTGGCTACAAAGTAGAGTCGAATGGGAAACGATTCTTTTTTACCGGCGATTACGAGCCACCACTCAACATCTACGCACCGGAAGATGAAGCCTATGAGGAGTACCAGCGACTGGTTGATCAACAGAGACAGATATTGACTGACTTTATAAAAGACGTTGATGTCGTCGTCGCCGATTGCCAATATACCCGCGAAGAGTACCCGACCAAAAAAGGCTGGGGACATGGTACTTATGACTCATGCATAGAGATGGCGCGCGATGCCAATATTGGCACACTCTATTTCACGCATCACGACCCTACTCGCACCGATGCTGAGTTAGACGAGATTTACCGTGAGGTAATGAACCGAAATGACCTTCCTTCCACCGAATTTCACATAGCGATGGAAGGAGCCAGGATTGAACTCTAACGGTAGTTAACCGACCCGCTAATACTTAATGCCAACCTTCTTATAGATAAAGTGCAGCAACCAGGCGGGGCCAATGAGTAAGAACTGTATATCTTTAAAGAAAGAGGGTTTTTTACCCTCAATATGATGACCGATAAACTGAAAAACCCACATAACCACAAAAATCGCCAATGACATCTGCCAAACAGCCCAATGGCCAACGCCTTCGTACCAACTAACCGCAGCAAGACAACCAATTGAAATAGTTAGCATCCCCACCGCCAGTGAGAGTGAAAGTCGTAAATAAAACATGACGGCAATCGCCATCGAAATAGTCGCCCAGTTTAAATAGGGAACCGTCGAGAAGATCTCAGGCACTGGAATGGACCACAGTAGCCCAACGACGGTTAAAAAAATGGTCGGTACTGCAACCCAGTGAATTGCTTTATTTATTTTATTCTGGTGGCTTTCACCGTACTCTTCAAACCACTGATCAGCTGACTTTGCTGCAGACATGCTCTCTCCTCGCTCACTAAGTTATGCATTCTTGTAATTGATATTTGTCAATTTTAACCATTTTGAGATTCTTTTCATTGGCAGATCAGGACACCCCGTTTGACATTACAAGACAACCATCAACCAAAACCATTCGGTTTAAAGAAGCCCTCCCAGCACATTTTTAGTTTTTACACATTGTCACAATCAGTGAGCGAGCCATAAACGTGAGCCTATCACCATAGATTTCCGATAGTTACGCTGGCTTATTGTTAAGTCAGACTTCCACTTTATGATCGTCACCAACCAAAGGTCTCTTTATCAGCAGCAACATTTAGTTACACAAACTAAACTTCAAGTATCGGTTCAGTAATTCAGAGTCTGAGGTGCTTGTAATGCTTTTGAAATCTCATCACAAAATGACGCTTTCGCTTATTACGCTTTCAATAATCGTTACCGACAGTGTTTTAGCGGATACAACAGCGGTCCCCTTCAAGAATAAAGAGTTGGCTATATTGGCATCACCTGATCAACTGCCTGATCAAAAAATAATTAAGTTTATGCCCCAGTCCGGCATCTCGGTTATATCAGTAGAATCGGGCAAGGAAT
>JBFKTM010000140.1:0-7150 GCA_041636295.1 Oleiphilaceae bacterium | reverse complement strand
CCCGGTTAGCGCAACAAATCAACCTTTATCATAACGTTCTGCTTATCAACACTACTCTGTTTGGTAGAGTAGCTAATGCCCTGCTGGTGACTACTCGTATCGTAACTAGTTCCACCAAGATTTACCCATTCACCCAAGCCTACAACTCGAACAGTGTCTATTGCAGATGTGTCTATTTCGCGAGTGTTGATCTTGCTGGCTTCATTGCTTTGGGTTCTGATTCTTAACTCCACTTGGTCAGAACCCACCAACCGGGGCTCTACATAAACGCCGCTGGTCATATCAATAGTCTCAACAGACTCTACCAGTTGACCATTGATCAGTTGCCGGGTTCTGACCAGCCTGGTTTGTCCAGCGTTGACATAGGCCGCGTGACCTTCCACAACGGTAATGGACTGATTGCCAGCGGTACGGGTCTGATACGATTTATGGCCGGTGGTAATTTGTATGTTTCCATTTTGCTGATTAAAGGTGCCTGAGGCTCCCCAGCCTTGGTTGCGGGTGTTACGGTTTTGATCACTAGAGACGGTAATAATAAACTGGTGGAGGGGCGTATCTAGCCGATGAATCAGAGAGATAATTTCATCAATAAACTGCGCATCGGCTCTTACCGTAAGCTGTTGATGTCGACCGGCAACATGAACCTGGTTTTCAGGGTAGAGCGCCTTGATCTGATCGGCGATGGTTTCAGCCGGGCGATGCTGGATGGTAATGACTTCTACTTGCTGCGCCAGTGATAAACGACAGATAGAGACCAACAGCAGCGTTAGCAGTATATTTTTGAGATAGAATCCATTGAGTTTCATTCGACCACCTTATCGTGCCGGGAGTGTTATATGAACGCTAACCTGCCAACGCATTTATCTCTGAGGCAGAGGTAAATAACATGCGATGTTAAGATCGAATGTAGCAGATGCAATGGCAGGACTCCACCTTCGCAGCCTGAAAGGATGAATTGTTTAAAAGGGTTTGCATCAAGAGGTAATTGGGTTATGCTTCGGCGTATGAAAATGCAAAACACATCACTTACTACTGTTTCTCCTAATCTGGTTGCCGCTAATGCGGGGCTGGCGTCTGTGTTTGCATCGGTATATTTTTATGGTTGGCAATTCTGGTTTTACTTTTTTGGTAAAACAGTTAAGCGCACCTAGTTAATAATTTCAGGAAGGTGGGTTTAACAGACTGCCTTCCGGAACGGTTAAATAAAACCCCGAAAGGCGATCTGCCAGTCGGGGTTTTTTCGTTTCAGGGGTTAGAAAAGGGCATAACAATGAGCAGGAATCGCTTAATCAATTATCGTCAATGCTATCGATTTATCAGCGCTGGTGTGCACTCCTATTGCGAGTGGTACTGGCGATAAATCTGATATACAACGCAGCAGGCATGGTTACTCGTAATCATGACATTGAATTGAGAGAAAGCGAATTGACAGGGAATACCCATGAATAATTTAACGAATACATTAACTAAATCCAGCCCTGGTGAAGAGGCGTTACCGCAATCGTCGGTCGAAGTAGATCGTCTGCCATCACCGCAACAGGTAAAAACACAGCTACGGGCAAGTGCTGATCTGCAGCGGCAAGTTCAGCTGCATCAACAACAGGTGAATCGTATTATTAGCGGGGAGGACTCCCGCATGTTAGTGGTAACCGGCCCCTGCTCGATTCACGATATAGCCTCCGCAGTTGATTACGGGCGTCGACTCAAACACCTATCAGAGCAGGTGGATGACCGGCTCTGTCTAGTGATGCGGTGTTACTTTGAGAAACCACGAACGACGGTGGGCTGGAAAGGGCTGCTACACGACCCGTTACTCGATGATAGCCATGATATGGAGCGAGGTATCCGGTTGTCACGCTCACTATTGTTGGAATTGGCTGGCATGGGGTTGCCATTGGCAACAGAGGCGTTGAGTACCCTAGCTATTCGTTATTTCGATGACCTGATCAGCTGGGTTGCTATTGGAGCTCGTACCACCGAATCACAGCCTCACCGCGAGATGGCGAGCGGCCTTGCCGCAGCGGTCGGCTTTAAGAATGCAACTGATGGCAGCTTTGCAGTGGCGACCCATGCTATGCAGTCGGCGGCTAGTCCTCATGCCTTTATGGGGATGACCGAGCACGGGGAAATTGGCATTGTCAGAACATCGGGCAACCCTATGAATCATATTGTGCTGCGGGGAGGCAATGGACAGCCCAATTATGATGCTATGAACATTACGCGTTGTCAGCACGTACTGCGCGAGGCGGGGTTAAATTCGCGAATTATGGTAGATTGTAGTCATGAAAACTCAGGCAAAGACCACCTTAGGCAGCCCGAGGTGTTGCGAAATATCGCCGAGCAGGTGCGTGATGGCAATCACTCCATCATGGGCGTGATGCTGGAAAGCCATATTAATGAAGGTCGTCAGAATATTAGCGATGATATGGCATACGGCGTGTCGGTTAGCGATGCCTGCATGAGTTGGGCACAGACTGAGCGTGCCATTAGATCGTTGTATGAGGCACTGGCTTAGTCGGTCGAAGTGGTGGAGGGAAGGCTAGACCTTGAAGCGCGATACCTTGTGCCTGAGTTCCTTCACCACATCGTCAATCTTGATACTGGACTTCGTCGCCTGATTCACTGATGCGGCAGTTTCTTCGGCGGCATCGCTGATATTCGCAATGTTTCGATTGATCTCTTCGGCGACATGGGTTTGCTCCTCCGCCATAGCCGCTATATCGGTTGAAAGGTCAAACAACTGCTTAACGGATGTAGCGACGCCGTCCAGGTGGGTATCAGACGTACTGAATGTTGCAATACTGGTCTGGGCCACTTGGCTGGCAGAGTGGATGGCTTTGACGGCCGAGGTGCTACCCAATTGCAGGCTTTCAATATTTTTCTGGATCTCCGTCGTCGACTCCTGGGTTTTGCTGGCCAATGCTCGCACCTCATCGGCCACCACCGCAAAGCCTCGTCCACTTTCACCGGCCCTGGCTGCTTCGATGGCGGCATTCAACGCCAGTAAATTGGTTTGTTCGGCAATGCCTCTAATGACGTCTAGTACGGAGCCAATTTGATCGCTATAGGACTCTAACTCGGTAACCACTTGGCTGGCATTAGTGATCTCTTGTACGAGCTGGTTAAGCTGTTCTCTTACCCGGGTCGATACTGCTGACGCCTCGCCTGATTCGGTTTTGATTTTATCGACATTGTGTACCGCCGTTTGAATTCGTTCGGCCACATGCTGTATGGAGCTGCTCATTTGAGCAATCGCTGAAGAGATGCTCTCTACTTCAAGTCGCTGTTTATTAACTGCATCATTGGCGCTGTGAGCATTGTTCGATAAAGTTCCCGTCATGCCAGTTGCGTGGTCAGCCGAATGATTAACATCAGAAATAATACCTTGTGTTTTCTCAATAAAGCGATTGAGTGCTTTAGCCATATCGGCAATTTCGTCGCGGCCTTTTATGGTTGCCCGTTGCGTCAGATCCCCTTCGCCTTCTGCAATATCCCATAACGCGCTTCGCAAGATATTCACCTTGCTGAGAATTTGTTTGGTTAATAGCAGCGCCATGCTGATCAGCAACAAAAGGGACGTTAACATAACGACCGTAGTGAGTCGGCCAGATAGCGCACTTGAACCGGCATCTATGGTGTTAATGGATGAGGCAACAGTCTCAGCCAGATTGTTGGTAATACCTTTCAGTGAGCGTTGAAGTGTGTCGACCACATTGGCTGACTCATCTTTAATAATTTGTGTCACGCTCTGGTCGCTTTGGGTGACAAGTTGGCTAAACCGGTCTTTGAGCGACTGTACTTCGGCATTTAATTCGATATTACTAACGCCTAAAATGAATTCGCCGATCTCGACATCTCTTGATTTAATTGGTTCTCGAATGACCAACAAACTACTATTTCGAGATGCTGCGTCGATCACTCTATTGACTGAGCCCCTTAGGTTACTGCTGGCCAGAAGTGTTTTAATGAGTGGGTCGGTACGATTCAGGTAGCGGGTTAACGGCTTGTTCTCTTTGCTGATAAATATGGCGAATACGATATTGTCGGTTTGATGAACCATTTCCACCAGACGGGTCAGTTCGGGGATGTCATTGTCCCAGATGGCTGGCGGCGATATCTGTGCCATGATAGTCGCCAGCGTTCGTGCCGATTGCTGTAAAGAGCGTCGGTAACCCTCTTCGATTGTGCGTTCTTCTCTTTCTAGATTGGTGGTGAGTTCCGTTGAAAGTGAGGTGCCGGCTTTACTCGCCATTTTAATGATCAAGGAGTCAACCTGAGCGTTTGCACTCGTCAGTTGAGATGTGATCTCTTGTTCGCTGCTGTTGAGTCCTGACTCAACATTGTCGCGCAGACCACTGACGTTGGTGCGGGTAATCGAAATGATCAACACCGCCTGTAACACGGCAACAATGACCAAGGCGATGAACGCAGGGCGGAGTAGTTTGCTACTTACCATGGACTTTAAAAATGGTAACACAGCGAATGCCCCTCCATTGTGGCTAATACATTGCTGCCAATTTTTGATACCTGATCAAACCATACAGAGTCGATGAGATTGCGCCAAGCACTTCTAAAAGCATAGCGCATTAATTTCATTTGTGAGAACACGACTTTTAAGGCATGAATCGCTAAAAAAGGTTATTCAACGGCATCTATTGTTGAAAATGCGAGCTTCCCCGCTAACAACAGTAGTGCACCGCCCATGACCCGCTCGACCCAGTGGCCAAATCGTGAAAACAGTGAACGAACCCGGCTATGGGAGAAAAAGAGTGAGAGGCCTATAAACCACAGCGCTGTTGCAAAAGCCATCCACAGGCCATAGAAAAGCTGTACGGCTGCGGGTGTCTCAGGGCTGATGATGACGGAGAATAAGGCGACAAAAAAGAGTGTCGCTTTCGGGTTCAGCGCGTTCGTAAGAAAGCCAAGACGAAAACAGGCTAAGCCTGACTGAGTCGATAACAAGCGGCTATTGGGATTATCCGATTGGGCTAATTGTAACGGCTGCGGCGTTGCTTTAAGACACTGCCAGCTGACAAACAATAGATACCCTACGGCAAATACCTTGAGCACATTGAACGCGATCACCGATTGAGAAATGAGAAGCCCTAACCCCAAAAGCGAATAGGTTACATGGATCAGAATGCCGATACCCACCCCGACACTGGTCCATATCGCTTCTTTACGACCAAAACTGAGGCTCTGCCTTACGACAACCGCAAAGTCAGGCCCTGGGCTGGCCACGGCAAGCAGGTGAACGGTAACAACAGTTAGAAACTCTGGCCAGTATTCTGCAAGAAGCATAGGATGCCTTTATGTTAATAATAGGTAACAACTGACAGCAACGTCACTCTGCGGCATCCCATACGTGATCCTGCAGGACCCACCCTCCGGCGATCTGCATACCAAAATAAAATCACTGAATGGCAAGGCTCATAGCAGCCACGGGACGTTGTTACAATTATGAATATATTGAATTGCGAACCAGTATATCAGAGTCTGTGAGTCTTCAAATTACCCAAATGAACTAAATGATATAACCCCGGTCAGAACTCCTATTCAATAATGTTAAGGCTTTTTCAATTTACAGGGAGCAACAGGTGTTATGGATAAGTTCAAACTCTATTGGGGGGTGCTGGTTTTAGTATGCATTGTTACCAGCCGTAGTGTTCTTTCGGAGGAGGGGGCTGCGACGGCTACTGTTGGTCAAGAAGAGCGTCAGGTGGTTATGTTCAGTGCAACCTATTGCCCTGCTTGCGGGCATGCAAAGTTGTTCTTCAAACAGCATAACATCCCCTATCTAGAGTTTGATATTGAGAAGTCGGCTGCCGCAAGAAGTTATTTTGATCGATTAGGTGGGCGTGGAACTCCTTTTCTTCTCATTAATAATCGCCGAATGCAGGGGTTTAGCGAACAACGATTTTGGCATTACTACCGACTCAGTAAACCATAGTTGGTATCTCTACACTGAACGGGCTTTCTTGTATGTGAGTATTGGTATTTGAAATTACTATCACAATTATTAAATTAATTAATTATATTAATTAATGATTTTCTCTTATCTTAATTCTCGTCAGATAGATATTACCGTTTAGGAGAGAATCATGTTGCAATCAAAAGCCGGACACGCTGTTCCGCAAGTTACCTTCCCAATTCGTGAAAACAATGAATGGAAACAGGTCACCTCAGACGAGCTGTTCAAAGGGAAAACGGTTGTGTTGTTTGCACTGCCAGGTGCATTTACACCAACCTGTTCGAGTACCCACTTGCCTCGTTACAACGAGTTGGCCGGGGTTTTCAAAGAGAATGGGGTCGATAGCATTATCTGTCTATCGGTTAATGATCCATTCGTTATGAATGCCTGGAAAGAAGATCAGCATGCCGAGAACATCTACTTTTTACCGGATGGCAATGCCGAGTTTTCGGAGGGCATGGGGATGGCTGTTGATAAAAAAGAACTCGGTTTTGGCAAGCGGTCATGGCGTTATTCCATGCTGGTAAAGGATGGCATTATCGAAAAAATGTTTATCGAGCCCGAAAAGCCTGGCGACCCATTTGAGGTATCAGACGCCGACACTCTGTTGAACTATATTAATGCCAATGCGACGTTACCTTCACGAGTGACGCTGTTCAGTAAGCCGGGTTGCCCTCACTGCCACAGAGCGAGAAAGTTGCTGGAAGAGAAGGGGATTCGCTATGAAGATATTGAACTGGGGCAGCACGGCATTAGTTACAGCTCGCTGCAAGCGGTTACCGGGCGGGGAACCACACCACAGGTCTATATTGATGGTACGTTGATTGGTGGTGCCGATGAGTTAGAGGCCTATATGGCTGGCCAATAGATAGCTGGCTTTAGTCGTACGGCATTTAACACCGCCGTGCGACTTGTTAAATAAATAGTGGCTAATTCGCAAACCGTTCACTGTTGCAAGCCACCGAGAGTATTAACCTCTGTGGCTCTCATAGCCTTCGATAGTTTTAGTAAGGAGTTAGTGATGCAGACTGAAGCATTGCAACAATCAGTAAAGCACGTAGATGTTGCTATTATCGGCGCGGGTACTGCGGGGCTTGGGGCCTATCGTTCTGCCAAAGCACATACGCCTAATGTGGTATTGATAGAAGGCGGGCCGTATGGAACTACGTGTGCCAGAGT
>JBFKTM010000139.1:0-7154 GCA_041636295.1 Oleiphilaceae bacterium | reverse complement strand
GCCAAGTTTGTGGCCCAAGAGGGGGTGACCCGTTATCTGAGTGCCGATAACATTGGAGCAGAGGAGGGGATGCATTACCGGATCAACATCTTCCACAATCCGATCAGACTTGAACTTAAACCGGGTGGGATTGCTGCCTATGCTGACCAAAAACAGCCTGACGTCGATATTACCCTGCCGAAAAATGCTGAGCGCCTTAACTATGGCATGGTGCCCCACGAAGAGCCGCTGGCATTTTTAGGCAATCAAGGGCTGGCGATATTAACGGCGAAAGACCATGAAGGTAACGAGCGATTGGATGCCTTTTTTGAAGAGAGTAATGGGCAACTTTTTTCTACGCATCCCATTAAGCTGTTTATGGTCACAACCAATGCCGGCATTGCCGCCAGTGACTGCCTGTTCTATTTCATTGGTTGCAATGACTAGTGCTTTAAACGACCTACTGAAAACAGCGAGTCCTGTTTCCGGTAGGTCGTATTGGGATGCCGGTTAGTGTACTTTACTGGCCTGCTCCAATGCCCAGTTTTTAGATTTATCCTGGTGGCAGATCAGACAGGCCCGATCAACCGTGAGATAGGCTTTTCGGTCGTCATCTACGGCCACATACCGTCCATCTTCGGTGAACATTTCCCAGGATTTATCTGTACTGATCCTGAATAGGTGTCCTCTGACGTCACCTTCTGGCACCTCTCCATCCGCAGTACGATGTTTGACTGCTATTGCGGACTTGGCAACTCTGGGCATATGGCAGCTGGTGCACTCTTGTTGATGACTCTTAGCTTCCAGTTTAACGGTTTGTTGAGCGTGACACTGCAAGCAGGTTTTCTCAATACCCTTGAATCCTCCCTGACCGTATTTCACGCTCTTATGAGGCTCGTGACAGGAACTGCATTTGAGATATTTGTGTGGTGACGCCAGTAAGTCCTCATACTGTTCATGATGTTTAATGAGTCCACCGGACGCGTCAATCTGGGTAACTTCGCCCCGTTTGTGGCAATCCCCGCAACGTTCTTCTATTGAAAGTTTGACCTTCTCAGGGCTGGCTTCATGGGCACTGCCGGGTCCATGACACCCTTCGCAAGTAACGCCCGGTTGAGCCCAGGTTCCGTAAATTCCAGGTAATCCATCTTGATGGGGGCCTTTTTCGCCTGTCGGCACCCAGCCAGTGGTATGGCAGCTCCCGCAGGTATAGGGTTTTCTTGGAGATTTATCGCCGTCATAGCCGGTCCAGTGGGGGGTAGTTTGTAAATGAGAATTGGCCAGGTTGTATTGGCGGTTATCGTCACCGGTTAATATGTATCCTTCTTTATCCATGAATCGAGCTTTCCAGGCATAGCCGCCGATGATGTAACTGACATCGCTCCAGCTCATGCCCTCCGGTGGGGCCGGAACACCAGGCGAGGTGCCTGATGGAAAACTCGGGGCAGCGCCTTCAATTTTCTGTAGTTTATAGGGGTGGCCACTCTTGGCGTAGTCTTTAAAAATACCGGAATGACAGCGTTTGCACGCCTGGTCTCCAACGTAGTCGAGCTGTGCAAGGCTATTTGATGATACGATCAAGCCAAGTATTAACGTAATGGCTTTAAATACAATTTGCGGGATATAACCACTGGGGCGGATCTTATGATGGCGAGCGTTAGTCATTACGCCTCCTTTTCACTGATTTATTATTGCTATTCTTAGTCTTAGTCTCTCTTGTATTAGCGCTGATGGCGTTTCAATCCTCTTACACCAAGCTAAAATTGGTTAACGTCTAGTGGTAGTTACGCTTCAATAATTAATAGGGCCTGATGAGTGTCTCAGGGCAGACTGCACATAAATACTACTGATAAAGAGGTAGGAGTGCCAGGCTCCCTGAAAAGATAGTTTAAAAATCACATTTCTGCTAGGGCATTTTGGTTTGAATTTGGATGGTATCTGTGATTAGGCAGCCGTCGCGTCACGTTGGATAAAGAGTTGAAGCTGCAGCATAAATAACTTGAAACTTTCAAACTGCTCAATGCTGATTAGCTGTTGATTCAGTCGGTCTGCATAGATGAAGCCCTTTTCAGGGTGAAGGTTGTCCAATGGGGCTATAATTGCTGGTATCAGCCCTTTAAACGGGGCCAATGTGTAATCCGAACAACGCAAGGTCTTATCAACACCGACTAAGTTAATGGTGTGGCAGTTTCTGTCTCGCAGCAGGCCAAGGAGGTAGTCGGAGGGGGCTTCAATCGACTGCCCAGTCTGCCATAGTGATGAGCGAAAACCTTCCGCGCTGCTCAAATACAGCTTTTTTGTGCCTTGTTTTGCCAGAAATAGCCCCACACGCTCCAGTCCAATCCCTTTATGAATGCCTTGAATAAGGCTATTGAGAATTTCCTGCACCGGGGCTCGCATAACAATTTGTGAAGATAGCGCCTGTAGCGCTTTTATTTGGATATCAAAGTTATAGCAAAGTGGTGATGGTCTGGTGGATTGGGGTACTCCAAACAGGTACTTCCGAGCGTTTTTTATACCGAGTTTTTCAGCAATGGATGCAGCAATTTCGGCGTTTTTCTTCAGGTCTTGTTGTATTGTTTGCGGGTCTTTCCCGGTTAGTTTCGCCGATGCCTGTACGGTTGCTGTGAGCTTGCTATGACTCCACCCCTTTTCTCCTACTTTGGCTATGGTGGAGGCGGTGCGTACAATACGCGCCAAATGACTTGACGGGGTGTCGATACTCTCTTCCAGCAGTGGCCCCAGGTTCCAGCGACGGATCAGGCCTCTGCTAATCTGGCAGAAACTGGCACCAAATTCCTGTTGTTGCAGCACACCGGTATTCTCTGCGCCTCGGGCCAGGGTTTCGCTGAATTGGACAACCTGTGGTTGGTCGCTGGCCCAAAATGCGGCTTCACCCACATCAAACAGCAATGCGGCCACAAATACTTCCTCTTTTTGGGACGAGTTGTAAGTCGCTGCCAGATATTTGGCTTGAACAGCCGCATGGAACGAACGAACCAGGCAGCGGTAAAGATGCTCGCGATGGTTGCCCTGTGAGATTTTGTCAACCAGTGTAGCGGCAATGGCAATTGACTTTACGGTATCGAAACCGATGACCATTACCGCCCTGCTAATGGTTGAAATAACATTGTTGCCGGGGTTATAACAGGCTGAATTGGCAAGTCTGATAACCGTAGAGGTGAGGTCCGGGTCTTGCAGTACTGCATCGGCGAGTTTGTTGACCGGAGTGTTGCTGTCGGCTGTCAGCATACAGATCTTCTGCAGTGTATAGGCCAGCACTGGCAGCTCGACTTCGCTTAACTGAGTTACCCAACCCTTACTGCTATTAATCAGCATGAAGCACGACCGTATGATTAGAGTGATTGTGACTTGGTTCACACTTTTATCTTTACAGTATGATCGAAAATGCTAAATGCGATGTTTGTTTTCTGTATCGTTTTGTTGGTCAAATATTATTTGGCTTATTTCGTTGGTAAAGAGGCGTTATTGGTTCAATAACCGATGTGTGTGAAGGATACGACTTTCTATTGCTGCTAACCGAGTGTCGCTTCGGTTAGCAGCATAACGATGGCATAGCGAAGTCCCTTGCCAATAAATACTAGCAGTAAGAATGGCAATAAAGGTACTCTCATGATGCCTGCTACAAAGGTAATCGGATCGCCGACAATGGGCATCCAAGCGAACAATAGGCTCCACAGGCCATATCTATTAAAGCCCTGCTGAGCTTTTTCGAGGCTATCCGGTTTAAAGGGGAACCAACGGCGCCCCTGAAAGTGAAGTAGGTATTTGCCTAAAAACCAGTTTACCCAGGAGCCTAAGGTGTTGCCAGTTGTTGCCGCGATCCATAGTCCGAGATAACTACCACCATTTGCCAGCAGTACGCTGAGCATGACTTCTGAGTAAAACGGGAGCAGTGTTGCCGCAATAAAGGCAGAGATAAAAAGCGAAAGGTAGGTCATTGTCTGATTTTATCGGCTTTTTGGGTGGGTTGACGACTTGAGCTGGGACGCGAGGTTATTCGGTTGACCCATTCGCCGTTTCGATAAGCGATAAACAATGCTGTTTAATGGTGTCTGGTATCTTACAGCTCTTTCTCGCAACGCGATCAAGGTGTACCGCTACCAGTTCCGAGGTGGCAACTTCAGAACCACTTTCTGCATTATACATGGTGTGCATAAAGCGAATCACTTTCTCGCTTACTTCAAGAATTTTCGATTTTATGACCAGCAAGTCACCCGACATGACTTCGGCTTTGTATTTGATGTTTTGCTCAAGCGCTGCCATGCCTCGGTTGTTTTGCCGAATATAGCTGGAAGTAATGCCAATTGAGGAGAACAGATGCCAGGTGGCCTCATCAAACTTGGCGGTGTACCACTGCACGTTCATGTGATCCATATGATCTAGTTGATGCGGGTAGACAACCCCACGATAGGTTTCAATCATAGCTATCTCGTGATTAGTAAATGACAGGTGGTCGCAGGTAGAGGCCGACTAAGTGTTCCGAGTGGCTATCTTACCAATGAACTTGATTTTCCACTACTTGCTATTTGTGGGCTTAACGCTAAGGTAATAAAAAGTGATGAATGTGGGCGTGGTATGAAGAAACGGTATAGCAGAGTTTTATCGGTTATTGCACTCCTGTTTTCAATGGAGTTATTCGCCTCAGATAAGCCAATTCGGCTTGCGGCCCCCTATATCACTAGCCTGATTGAAGAAAATCAGACGGGCGTTTATCAGAAAATTATGGCAGAAGCGCTAAGTCACATTGATAAGCCAATCAAGCAACTTTTTTTCCCCTACAAACGAGCACTCACTGTTTTCGAGGAATCGCACGTCGACTGTATCTATTCATTTACTAAAGTGCTTCAAGAAAAACTCGGTAAAGACAAAGTGATTTTCAGCTTTCCGTTAGGCGCCTTTGGATACTATATTTTTACCCGTAAAGAGTACCCCGCATTTACATCAGTGAACCAGCTTACAGGCCTAAAAGTTGGGGCTGTTATTGGTCATGATAGCTACTACCGGGATGCTCTCAACAGCGATACCAAATTATTGATGGTGAGTAGTGATGAACAAAATATCAAAATGCTGGAGCATCTGCGTATCGATGCCCTGATTGGCGCGCTTCCTGATTTGACCTCTTATGTTCCTCTGCTCAGTTACTCGCCTGATCATCCTCTTATTAAGAGTTATGACCGTATAACCTGCCACAACAATCAAACCAATCGGGTATTTATTGAGCAGCTATCGTCAACACTGAAAACACTGAAAATCGATGGTACTTACCGTCGTCTATCTGGCAAACTTTATGTTGATTTTGATGAGTCCTCTTTCTGACATGCTACGCTAAACTATGGAAAATTTAGTACCTTTATTCTTCCTGCTTGTCGTTGGTTTTATCATCTATAAAGTCTATAGACGAATGGTTGTTGCCAGGCGAGAAAAACTGATCGACAGCTTTCGCTTTCCCCACACCATTGCCAACAAAGTTATTGAAAAGTACCCCCATTTAAGCGAAGGGCAAGCGGATCAGGTCATCCTGGGGCTTCGAGAATATTTTCATCTCTGCAATATCGCCGGTAAACGAATGGTGTCGATGCCCTCACAGGCAGTCGATGTGGCATGGCACGAATTTATTCTTTTTACGAGAAAGTATGAGCACTTCTGCAATAGGGCTCTGGGGCGTTTTTTGCACCACACGCCGGCTGAAGCCATGTCTTCACCAATGGTCGCTCAACAAGGAATTAAGACCGCCTGGCGAATAGCCTGTTACCGCGAGAAGATTCCCCCTCGCTCTCCTACTAAACTACCCATGTTATTTGCCCTGGATAGCAAACTGCAGATTCCTGATGGTTTTAACTACGCCTTAAACTGCGATAAACCAGGAAATAGTGACTATTGTGCCGGACATATCGGTTGTGGCTCAGGGTGTGGTGGCGGATGTGGTGCAGACTCTGGCTGCGGCGGTGGCTGTGGAGGGGATTAACGAATCCCTGGATTGTTCCTGGCGAAACGAGTTTGATATTATTCACTTTTTTGAGCCACGTTGTTTTTAGTCAAGTAGTTTTTAGCCAAGTAGCTTTTAGCCACATTGTTTGTACCCGTGATGTAGTGGGGGTACGAGTTGGGAACGGTAGCGACGGTCTTTTTCGGAGAAACCATGATTTTTAGTGAAGTAGAGGGGCACGCCTCGTTAACGAAAGCGGTGCAATCCATCCCAAGTAATAGTCGATTTGTTGTTTGTGGGGCTTCGGAAGAAAAAACCTATCTGGATGAACAGTATGAAAGCTCCGAGGACTCAATTGAGAGCATTCTTGCTGCATCAACGCGTATTGATATTGAGGCGTGGTTTAAGGCGAGACGGGCAGAGTTAGAGCAAGCCTTTGATGTAGACCTTATCCAAAATGAGGGTGAATGGCCTGCTACGCCTCCTGCGCGACAAGGTTTTACCCTGGCTTCTGATATCACCACGGGGGAGCCTCTGTCTCATGTTATTGGTGCCACCATGAAGGTGGATCACTCCTGGCAGATTCCTGCCCACTTCAAATACGGCGGATGGAATGACTGCCCGGCGCCGGAGGTGCACTGTGCACTATGGCAATATTGGGAAGAAAAGTACGGCGCGAAGATTATTGGCGTCAGTCATGATGTGCTGGAAGCGATCGTCGAACGACCTCCCACCACAAAAGATGAGGCTATGGCGCTCGCCTGGGAGCAGTACCTCTACTGTTACGATATTGTCGACCAGGGATTGGAGAGCATCGCCAATCTGGCATCCACTATACTTGAGCATGAGTACTGGTTTTTCTGGTGGGACTAGGTTGGGGGGAGAGTGAGTTATAGTTCCTAAAAAATAACCAATTTCCCCCCTCCTAACCTGCTTTTTCTGCAAAAATAAATAGGTGAAACTCCTTATCTATAACAGGCAGCAAGCCGTTTCAATCTGTGATATCGTGCCGCGTTTTTGTGCTAGTTCCTCGATCCGTCGAGTCAAAAATATCTTTTAACGTGGAATTATAATATGAATGCAGTCGTTGTTGCCGTAGTACTTATGCTGGCGTTAAGCCTGGCTCGGATGCATGTAATGTTATCGATGATTATTGCGGCCTTTGTCGGTGGCTGGGTCGGTGGTCTGGAACTAAATACTACGCTGGAGGCCTTTAACACAGGGG
>JBFKTM010000138.1:0-7157 GCA_041636295.1 Oleiphilaceae bacterium | reverse complement strand
GTGGTGGGCGCGGTTGGCCACGTAGAACGTCGGCCGTTCATCCCCCTCACGATAGACGCCTGCATTAACCCCCTCTACAGAATACTTAAACGAGTTGGCGACATCGGTGCGCTCCACACCGGCAATAGAGGCGGGTGAGTCAGCAAACTGAGGGCGCAACACCTTCACTTTAGTTCGCCACTCATTTCTGACCGCCTTAGCAACCGGGTCTGACTCTATTTCAGCGAGCGCTTTATTGGCCAACCGACGCAATTCACTCCGATCAGGCCCCAGTAATCGCAACTGTATTTTGCCCCCTGTAGCGGGCCCATTAACGAAGGTTCGAACGTTAATGTTGGCCTCAGGAACAAACGCTTCTAAATCACTTTGTAATTGATCGGTCAATTCAGACATTTTATTAAAGTCATCTATATCAACCAGAATTCGGGCAAAACTTGAGTAGTTGTATTCCGGTGTGTAGGTCAACAGGAAACGAATCTCGCCACCACCGATCTGTGACGTAAGATGGGTAACGGGTTCATATTCGCGAAGCTTATTTTCAATTCCCTCTATCTGTTTTAACGTCTCTTTGATTTCGGTACCTTCTGGAAACCAGAAATCGATGTAAAACTGCGGGCGAGTGGAGTCAGGAAAAAAACTGTTTTTAAGGAAACCAAAGCCGTACATTGAGGAGGCAAATACCGCCAGTACCACGCTAATAGTGATCCATCTAAATTTGATACACCGGGCCAAAAAGCCACGATATACCGTATAGAAAACCCCACCGTAAGGATCCTTCTCCTCCCCGACCGAATTTTTGTCTTGCTTCAGGAAATACTCACACAGTAGTGGCGTTACCGTTACTGCTGTTACCCAGCTCATTGAGAGCGATAACAATATTACCGTAAACAGTGAACGAGTATATTCTCCCGTCGCGTCTTCATTGGTACCGATCGCTGCGAAGGCGGTAATCGCAATCGCCGTTGCTCCTAACAATGGAACCGCCGTCTGCCCCACCACTGCAGTCGCCGCCTTCAATGCATTTTCTCCCTTGTTGATACGTATACGCATCCCGTCAGTAACAACAATCGCATTATCAACCAACATTCCCAGTGCAATAATCAATGCACCCAATGAAATACGTTCAAGGGTAATATTGAGCATGCTCATAAAAATGAACGTGCCCATAATGGTAACGACCAATACCGCACCAATAACAAGGCCACTTCTCAACCCCATAAACAGCAGCAGCACCAATACGACAATAACGACCGCTTCAATAAGATTAATGAGAAATCCATCAATAGCCTGTGTTACTGTTTCATATTGCAAAGATATCGGATTCATATCGATGCCTAGCGGTATATTAGGTCTAATTAATTCGATTTTTTTACCGAGTGCGACCCCCATTTCAACCACGTTGCCACCCGATGCAGTCGATATGGCCAAGCCAACCGCTGGCTCGCCGTCATAGCGTAAAAAATTGTCAGACGGCTCCTTGAAACCTCTGACAATTTTAGCAACATCACGCAGGAATACCTGACTACCAGAGCTACTTTGTCGTGACCGTATAAGCAAGTCACCAAACTCTTGTTCCGACTGAAATTCTCCCGTAGGATTTAACGCAATACGATCAGGGCCAATGGTTACAAAACCTGAACTAACCGACGTATTCTTTGACCCAAGCGCTTGATATATTTCTCCCGGAGACACCCCAAGATCAGACATTTTTTCTCGCAGCATTTCAATGTAAATAACCTCTTGCTGCACACCATAAAAGGTGATTTTCTTTACATCCTGTACCGTTAAAAGCTCCCGACGCACATATTTAGCAAACTCATAGAGTTCAGGTTGGGTGTAACCTTCGCCGGTGAGCGCAACAAAGACGCCAAAAACATCACCAAAATCATCGTTTACAATAGACGGCCCGGCACCAGGGGGAAGATTTCGTTGATTGTCATTCACCTTACGACGTAACTCATCCCATACCTGGGGCAAGCCACTCGCGTCGTATTTATCCTTCATGACGACTTTAACGATAGACAAGCCCCGTGATGATTTTGACTCAACGCGATCAAGTTGCCCCATTTCCTGCGCGGCCGTCTCGATTACATCGGTAACCTCTTTCTCCACTTCCGCAGCCGAAGCGCCGGGATACGGCGTAATAATGACCGCTTCTTTAATGGTGAATTCAGGGTCTTCCAGCCGACTCAGATTATCAAAGGCGATTGCCCCCACCACCGCCAGTATGATCGTAACAACCCAGGTAATGACGCTATTGCGAATACTCCATGCAGCAATATTCATTAGTACTCCACCTTTTCAATGGGTCGAATCACCTTGCCCTCGCGCATTTTATTGACACCGCCAATGACGACGACATCACCTTGTGACAGCCCTATAGCCTCAATCTGATCCTTTCCTTTAAGCTCTCCTAGGGCAACCGACTTTTTCATAACGCTATTGCTACTTTCGTTGACGACCCATACAAAAGCATTATCATTTTCATCAGCCACTACGGCGTGCATAGGTAACAAAAAGGTGTCACTCACCTCACTGGCGATAGACTGAGTAGCGAAAACCTTAGCCGTCATTCCCGGCAACAATGAAACACCTTGCGTATCTTTCATTCCTAACACAAACTCAAACGTTTGGGTTTTCGGGTCAGCCTCAGTAGAAAATTCTTTAACATACAGCTCAAACTCTTTTTCTGGGAATGCCTCAAATCGAGCAGTCACTTGCAAAGAATCTTTCTCATTGGTCGATCGTCGAGACACTAAAGACTCAGAGACATTAGTCACAACTTCCAGCTGACTATTATCCTGTAAACTGATAACCGGTTGCTTGGCTTGAACATCCTGGAAATTATCGACATACCGCTTTGCAATAGTGCCGGTAAAGGGCGCTTTTAACTCAGTGTCTTCAAATGCTTTCTGCGCCTTTTCCTGATTTGAACGCGCGACATCCATCGCGGCTTTTAACTTGTCATACTCGGCCTGGGAGATAAATTTCTTTACCAGCAGCTCCTCGGCCCGTTTAAAGTTACCTTTGGCCTGTGTAAATTCGGCTTTTGCAGCACTTAAATTACTTCGGTAATCTCGGTCGTCCAGACGTCCCAACACTTCGCCCTGCTTCACCGCCTGCCCTTCTTTCAGCGGAAAGTACTTCAACTGCCCAGAGACCTGAAAAGACAAATCAACCCGCTGAGAGGCCCTCACCGTGCCAGGCAATTGCCGTTTAGTCTCATTGGTGATTCCCGTCATCACCATGACCTTGGCGGGTTGGATGACCTCTCTTGCCGGTGCGGCCTCCTCTCGTCCACAACCTGCCATGACCAGAGATATAACGATTAGTAATATACGTTGAAGATACATAGCTCGAATCCATCCACCTTGATTAAAAATTGCGCTCGTCGATGTAATTCCACATAGCGCCATTAAACTGAATCTTGACTAATAACATTATTTTATAAAGTGCTAAAAACAAGCATATATAAATAAAATTACTTTTTCATATATTTATTCAATATGTTACGAGTAGCCAATTATAGCTTAACCAATCAAATGTCTTGCATTGTTTAAGCGGCAATAATCAACCCCGCATCACGATACCCCTTAGGCAATAAACGAGTTGCGAGTTGATAGTAGTGATGAGTAGCACGTCATGATTTCAATTTATTTAACTAGGCTTATATAGCGGAGATCGCTACTATGTTGGTTGAAGATTTACACCTAATAAAAATAAATGAAGACTACCATGCCCCCTTGCGATCTACTCATTCATATAGCGCCACAAACCAACGATGCACTCTGCACTCAGTTCACCTACCAAGATCTGTTTAGCCCCATCGAGTGTCAGGAAATTATGGCATTAGCCAAGGATTCGATCTTGCTTGAACGACCAATATTGTCTGAAGGATCAGATAATGGTGACCAGGTCACACATGCGGCATCAGCAACCCTGCCACCAGAGTCTGCACACCGGTGGATATACGAACGTCTTAAGGCATTAGTAGACTTAGTCAATCAGCACTATCATTTTAATCTCAGTGGCATCTCGGAATCCTGCCAATTGACCCGTTTCGACATCAACGATTTTAGTCGTTGGCATCACGACCTGGGAACCGGTATCTACTCCAATCGTAAACTGACGATCATGGTGCACCTCAGTGCTCCCAAAGATATTGAAGGTGGCTCATTACAGACCTTACAACAAGGCCAGCCCGCAGATTGTGAGTGGTTACAAGGCAGCGCAACAATAATGCCTGCATACGAGACTCACCGGGTTACACCGGTCGAGAAAGGATCGGTTTATATGCTGACGGGCTGGATTAGCGGTCCCGCCTTCAGCTGAACTAATTTAACAGTTGATTAATTTGTGTACGATATAAATCGGCTAGCTGTGACCAGCCATAACGCTTAAACGAGGCTCTTAAGCGGCCATGGCCGTCAGGCTGAGATAGCATTGTTACTAAACGATCCACTGCAGCCGAGGCGTCATTCGATGAATCTTTAAGATCGCTGGTATAGCGATATTGCTCAGCCAGAAGCTCACGATAGGCTAGACGATCAGGCACCAGTGGCAGACAACCTGCGGCAACCGCTTCCATCACCGCTACCCCCTGAAACTCATGAATCGCCGTTGATACCACTACATCACATCGGGCTAATAAAGCCCAATATGCCTCAGTACTTTCCAAATAACCATAAACATTTAGCTGTCTGGAAAACAGATGCTTAATCTGATTAAATTCTTCAGGAACACTTCTGAACCGCTCTCCAACAATATTTATCTCAAAGGGTATTTCCTGTTTCTCGAGCGTTCTCAGAAAACACAGCAGTCTATCGGGACCCTTATCGTACTCCCAACGGTGATTCCATAGCAGTTTCAGCGGCTTATTTTTAAAACTCGAAGTGACCGGCAGGTCGAATAGATGATCAGCGATAGGTACTGGTATAACCGATGATTTTTGCTCTAGCTGTTTAGATAGATTTTTAGTCGCAAAATCAGGTAATTTTGCCATAAGGCCATCGCACCCAGCAAAAAAGGAGGTTCGATTAAAGTCAGAATTAAACAGCAGTCGGTCAGCCGCGAGAGCGGTGTATAGATTAACCATCTGCGGTTCAAGTGCCGACGATTGTCCATCGCTCTGGGGATATTCAAACTGATTTTCGTGGAAATAGACTAACGCGGGAATCTTAGCCAAGGATGGTACTATGCCGAGAAGCGTTGCCAGGTCAACCATGGAGGTTGCCACGATAAAGTCATATTCAGCAAAGAGTTCAGCTGGGTAACGTTCGATAAAACTAATCGGATTACCCCTAATTCGCCAGCTAAAATAACGAGCAGGCAATGTCAGCACAGTCCATTGAAATTCGTATAAATGGGTTACAATTCCCTCTCGCCAGTAGCGATGACTCCCCGCATCATACGCGGACAGTAATAGTCCACGAGGTTTTGTGTTAAATGATTCGGGAGTACTCTGCCCCATTAATTAGACCACTGCTTGTTTCAGGCGAATGTATACATTGAGTGGCAGAACAATACACTATCGAGGCAACCAAAACATCATGACGATACAAAAAAGAGTTACCAGAATAACGGCCGTTCTAAAGTGCATACGTAAACCGGGTATATAGCCATCTCTTGCGGGAGGAATCGCCATTCCGCAACGCTGGCACATTGAAACCGAGCCTCGCCCGGCTGATTCATCGATGGGCTCATGGCAATTAGGACAACTTCGGGAACTCATACCGCGCTCTCTGAGTGGTGACATTCAACTATACACCTGACAGTCCGTATCGGAGGCTTATATCAGGTGTATCCTACAAATGACCAGTATAAAGCGTTTTAGATTCTTTTGTTTGATTAGGGTCAGGCCCCTGGTTCCGAAGCGCCCCCTTCGATACTAAGATGATCAGTTCTTAGCTGCTCCGTGCCTATAAGAACCTCTTCAACATAGCGCTCAGCATGGACTAGCGGGGCAATATGGTTGCCTGGCAACACTTTAAAGGAGCAGCTGACACCGTTTTGCAGTGCCGACGGGTAATACTTTTCAAATAACCGTTTAGAAGACTCAGCGTTTGACTTGAGATCGACGCCTTTCAGCGCATTTCTTGCTTCAAAAACACTATCACTCTCACCGAACAAAACAACAAGGTTGTTTAAAGTGCCTACCGGTGCATTGCTATCGGTAGCAACATAACTGCACTGTTCTATATCGATATAGGCCCTGGCCAGTTTAAGCGGGGAACGTGATTTGCTTTTTACATAAGAGACCATTGCATACAAAGAATCACTCATAGTGCCGCGAAGTATAGCAACACCCGCAATCAAGGGATGTTTTAAATGCCCCTTAAAAATCATTAAACTGATTAAGCCGACTTCTACCATAAAATTCGCGAAGAGATTCACCCCTGCCCACGGACGAGGCCCCCATGACTCAAACCCCGCAGGTGTCATCTGTGCAAGGTTATTAACACAGCCAGGGTACGCATTAGCAAAACGCCTGCCGAGCAGCCCTCCATGAGACCACCCTACCAAGGTCAACTTACATTTAATTTTCGGCTTGTTCGAGCTTTGTGCCAAAAGCGGTTGACGCTCTTTAATGCTAACCGGTAAATCACAAACCGTATTAACATCAGCAATTTCCAGCCCTTTTTTAGCAAGGCAATAACGGGCTATCGCCATTAACAGCACTAATTTGCCCTTATCGCCCCGCCATTGGCGCTCGCAGCCAAACGGTGTATAAACATGGGGTATAAAGACAATACCAGACCGGCTTCGATCAGCCAGCAAAGAGGTCATATTAAAACCATACTTAGGCTGCTGACCGTGGCCATGTAAATAGATGATGACATCACCATCAAGATGACCTGTTTCGGCATTACGTATTTTTTGCTCATCTGTCCGTCGATCAATAAACAGCCCCATTCCCTGGATATTTTCGCCATTAAACGTTAAATCAAGTTTGGACAGCTCACTAAACTCATTTTTTCCACCGTTTAAACGTTCAACAATTAAAAATAAGGCGATAATAATAATGATCAACGCGATTTCAATCACAACAAGACCCTAATTTTGTTAATAAAAACTGAGAACGCGTTTTATTTATTAAAATAGTAGGCGAACTCTCAGCCTATTTTAGTAATTATGTACCTATTTTAAATTGACTGAAT
>JBFKTM010000137.1:0-7173 GCA_041636295.1 Oleiphilaceae bacterium | reverse complement strand
GATAATATCCAGGCGATCTTCACCATCAAAGTACTCGCCAACAAATACGCCTTGCCCTAGTGCCCGGGCAATCTGTGCCATGGTTTGCCGATCCCAGCCTGCTTCAGCCAGGCGATATTCACGCGGTGTCAGACGCAGTTCCGGCTCAGCCAACTCTAATCCAGGCAAGGGCCTTACCTGCGCGCCCGGTAGTACCTCTTGCAACACCGTAAATGCAGTCAAAGCGACCTGGTAAAGCGAGTCAAGATCTCGTGTATGAATGTTGACATCTATGGAGCGGCCGCCACCAATACCACTGAACAACGAGGCGCGCTGGGCAAATGCCAGGGTATCCGGAAAGCCCTGCACCACCGAGTTAATCACGGGCACCAGCTCACCGGCCCGCTCTGGCTCTACCGCTCGCGCCCCCATAAAAACGCCGCCGGTAAAGGCCACAAAAAAATAGTGTTCGATCGCCGGTTTTTGTTCACCTGTCATGTAGGGTTCGACACGGCTCGCAATCACTTCGCCCATTTCAGTTTCCAAATGGTCAACATTGACGCCAGGCGGCGGCAGTATAAAGGCAAACACCAGATTACGATTCCCTTCTGGAAGGTAATCCGCCTTAGGCAACAGCCAAACCGTCACGAACAAAGCGATAACTGACAGCAGGCCGATCCAAGCCAGCCTGCGCCAACGGCTAGCCGTGGCCCACATAATCCAGCTCGCCCCGCTATCCCACCAGTGGGCATGAACATCACGCATCGCTTTATGGGGCATCCAGTAATGGGCCGCCGTAGGAACCACCGACAAAGCAACCAATAAAGAGGCGGTAATAGCGGCGGCGATGGCCAGCGCCAAATCCGCGAACAGCTGCCCCGCTTCATCCTGTAAAAATACCACCGGTAAGAAAATCGCCACGGTCGTTACTGTAGAGGCCAGCAACGCCCCCCACACCTGCGTTACCCCTTGATGGGCCGCCTCACGCCCGGTCACCCCTTGTTCCCGCAACCGCACAATATTTTCCAACACCACGATTGCCGCATCCAATACCATACCTACAGCAAAAGCCAGGCCCGCCAGCGAGATCACATTCAGGGTGCGCAAACTGCCATTCAGCACAATAAATGCAAAGGCCAGTGCAAGCGGGATCGCCAAAGCGATCATTAAGGTGGCTCTCAAGCGTCGGAGAAACCACCACAACACAGCAATGGCAAGTACGACCCCCAACCCCAAGTTACCTTGCAACATCTCAATGGCACTGTAGATGTAGACGGTCTCATCGTAGACCTGCTCGATCGTCAATTGCGCTTGTGCCAACGGCCCGGCGCGTAGCTCTGCCACGGCCTCACGAAGCCCTGCCATCACTTCCAGCACATTCACACCAATCTCTCTGCGCGCATTGACGGCAATCGCTGCACTGCCCTTGGTAATCACAAAACTGCGCCGGTCTTGCAGTCTGACCTCGATTTCCGCCAGCTCGCGCAGCAACACAGGCTTGCCGTCACGCCAGGCTACGACCAGCTCGCCCAATGCCGTCGCATCGAGCGCCCCGGTAAATCGCAAGGTGTAACGACGCTTGCCAACATTGATTTCGCCGCCCGAGACGTCATCGCCACCGCCAGCCAGCCGTTGTAAGGTGGGCAGTTCGATCCCCAGACTGGCAGCCCGGTATGGATCGAAGGTGATACGGATTTCCCGCTCCTGCCCACCATAGACTTCCGACAACGCAACACCTGGCACCCGCTCAAAGCGGGTTTGCACCACCTCTTCGATATAGTCTTTGTAACTGGCAATCTGGCGAGCATTACCTTCAGCGGTTTTAATAATAAACCAGGCGATGGCCCGGCTGCTGCCACCCACACTGCGCAGCACCGGCTCATCGGCATCTTCGGGGTAACGGGCGACACGGTTAAGCCGATTCAGAACTTCCAACAGACCCCGTTCCAACGAGTAACCCACTTCGAAGGTGATGGTAATCGTCCCAAGACCACTTTGTGCCCGACTCAGCATCTCGGTCATACCGGGCAGACCGCGTAGTACTTTCTCCTGAGGCTCGATGATCTCAGCCTCAACTTCTTCGGGGGCTGCGGCGCGCCAGCTGGTGCGAATGGTAATTTCCGGCTGATCGACACTGGGAGTCAGTTGGACCGGCAAGCGCCAGAGGCTAAGTGCGCCAAATAACAGCAATAATAAGATCGCAACGATGACCGCCACCGGATTCGAAAGCGCCAGCCGGGTGATATTCATAACAGGGCCCGATGATGATTCGAGAAGACCTCCGGTGATAGGCCAACATCCTTCAGCTCTCCGTTCGTCAACTCAACCCGCTGCCCCTGACGCAGACGCTCGCCGCCACGAATAACCACCCGATCACCCGGCTGGATATCACCGATGACTTCAATCAGTTCCCCCTCAGCAACGCCGGTTGTTACCTCAATTCGCTTGGCGGATAGATCATCGGTAACAGTAAAAACATGAATTGAGTTGCGCCGGATCACTAGTGCATCCCGGGGTACCGCCACCACATGGCGCGCCTCGGCAATAGGGGCGGCCACCTGAAGTTTGACGCCCGGTACCCAGTCGGCATCGGTGAGTTGCAGCCTTACCTCAAACAGACTGGAGAGTTCGTCCCCCACCGGGACAATCGTACGGATGGTGCCGTTAGTGACCTGCTGATCTACGCGAATCTGCAGTTGGTTGCCAGGCGTTAACAGGCGAGCAACCGAACGGGGAACCCGGGTTTGGGCTTCCAACGCCGTCAGGTTGACCAATCGAACAACCTCAATGCCGCTCTCGACCCACTCTCCACCCTGCCGATAACGCTCGACCACGACACCATCAAAAGGCGCTTTTATGCGGGTACGCCTGAGTCGCTCTTCGACTTGCCCCAGACGAGCCTTGGCAACAGCCATCTGGGTACGAGCCACCTGGTGCGCCAGCGTCATTTCCGCCAGCTGAGAGGCATCCACATAGCTTTTTTTGGCCAGTGTTATCAGGCGATCTACTTCATTAACAAAGTAATCCACTCGGGCCAGCTCTCGCTCCATCTCAGACAGCCGCTCCTGCTGTACTTCCTTGAGTAGGCTATCATCAAGGCGCGCCACCACCTGCCCCTGTTTGAATCCCTCTCCCACATCCGCCACCCAGATCAACCGCCCCTCTTCTTCCGAGGCAATTCGAGCAACGTTTCGGCTAATGAGCGTGCCGGCATACCAGCTGGTCGGAGCCATCCAGACATTTTTAGCGGTCGCTACTGTCACTGGCACCGCCTTTTCATCGGTGGTTTCAGCCCAGCCGTTCAGTGCAGCCAGCCACCAGCACACCATAACGCTGATGGCGAGCCGAAGCGACGAGGGGATTCCAATATTGGTTCTGTTCATGGTGGTGATCACTCCCAATCGGAGGAAAAACCACTGGTCGAAACCGTTGACGGTTGCCGGTTTCGGCAAGTATTAACCATTAATGTCTAATGTTAACGACAACCAATGTGCGTGATAATTAGTGTAGGCAATAAATAGCACAGACGACAAATGTGCAGGTAATCTTACCAGCCAGTACCTGCAATGGATTGTGCTTTGTTTGATTCCAGATAGGCAACAAACTCTTCAAATTTTACCGCTTTGCTATAGTAGAAGCCCTGCGCTTCATCACAGTGGTGATAGCGTAAAAATTCCAGCTGTTCTTCACGCTCTACCCCTTCAGCCACTACATTGATCTGCAGGTTATGGGCAAGACTGATGATCGCTTTCACAATCACCTCGTCATCCACATTAGTGGTTACATTTTCGATAACTGACTTATCTATTTTAATGGTTGAGATGGGGAGTTTTTGGATATTGGCAAACGAAGAGTAGCCGGTTCCGAAGTCATCCAGAGAAAAACTGACACCCAGCTGTGCCAACTGGTGCAGGCAGCGCTGGGTATAGCTCTGGTCATACATCATTGCCGATTCGGTTAACTCAAACTCCAGATTACCGGTATTAATATCGGCGTTATAGATAATCCGAAAAACGGTTTCACTCAATTTTTTATCATAGAACTGGCGGAACGACAGATTCACCGCACAGATCAGCTCGTCATATTCCAACTCCTGCAGCAGCGCCAAATCACGGCAGGCCTGCTCCACCACCCAATACCCCATGGGAACAATCATACCGCTACGTTCTGCCGCCGGGATAAACTGTTCAGGCATCAATAGCCCGCGCGTTGGATGTTGCCACCGAATCAGACATTCGTACCCTACGACGCGGTCAGTGGCTATATTGATACGAGGCTGGTAGTAGAGTCTAAGCTGCCCTCGCCTGAGGGCGGTTCGGAATTCGGCTTCCAGTTCCAGTTCGCGCTCGACGGCTACATTCATCTTTTGGTGGTAATAGTGGTAGCTGTTGCCTTGTTCACGCTTGGCATCCAGCATTGCCCGGTTGGCATGTTTGAGAATATTGTCGGAGGTCTGACCGGCTTCAGGAAAAGTAGCAATACCGGCACTCAATGTAACCATTAAGTGGTGGTGATCAATCTCGAAGGGTTTTGCAAACAGTTCCAGCAACTTGGCTGTTACATGGTTACCATCAATCGGGTTATCCAGCTTCTCCAGGATGATCGCAAATTCATCACCACCAATTCGCGCTAGACTATCACTCTTCCTCAACCCCTGACGAAGCCGAGACGCAATCATTTTAATCAGCAGGTCGCCAGCTCGATAACCAAGGCTTTCGTTAATACTTCTGAAATCGTCCACGTTGAACAGCACCAGCCCAACCAGCTCCTCATTACGATCAGCTCGCAATATGGACTGATGTAGTCGATCAAGGAAGATTCGGCGACTGATAATACCGGTGAGAGAATCAATATGGTTTTTGGTTTCTCGCTGCTTTTCGACAGCGTGTCGCAAAAACGCATGGTGGATGCTTCGCTCCAGTACCCACTCGTTTAAGGTTGATTTGCGTAGATAATCAGCACCACCTGCCTGAAAAATGGCCTTCGTCATCACATTTTCGGGTTCAGCACTGAGACAGATAACCGGCGTCTGGTTACTTTCTATGGACAAGAGCCCCAGAAAAGTCAGGGTATCTTCGTCACGGTAGCTGCAATCCCAGAGAATAACATCATACTCTTCCCGATTAAGCAGCTCATGAAGCTCATTGAGGTCGTTGCACCAGGTAAGCTGGCTGTTGAAGCGATTGGCGTGTTCAAGTAGATAACGTAACCAGAGGTGCTCGGTAGGCTCACCGGTCAGCAATAGTATTTTAAGCTCTTCTGGTTCAGCAATGAGAGGTAACATTTCATCATTACCTGGTATTTCTTGCGACATCCTGTTCTCCTGGCAGACTCCAGCCGTTTATCCCTAAAACACTTCCTGGTAACCATTCATTTTACTACTGGCATGATACTGTGTGACGCTAGTTAGTTCCCATCCAGAAACAGCCGTTTTAATGTAGGTCGGGTTTCGCCTTAAGCGCCTACTTTTGGTAACCCGACAATGAGTGCCGGTAAGATGCTGATTTGTCGGGTTAAAACCCGACCTACAGTTGAATATCTTTCAAGCTTCATGCGTTTCTGGACGGCCACTAGTTATCGATCGTTAACCCTGCCCTATCGAATACCCAAAGCGACTTTTAACATTAATAATACGTCAACTGACCCGATTATTGTGATGCCTGAGTCACGCTACTGATATCTATTAAGGTAGTTCATTGCGGTTAACTATCAAGCCTTCTTCGTTTTCAAATGGCGTGAATACCCAGTTTTCAGTATCCGTTCCGATTACGCCTGTCAGGCGCCCATTTAGTTAACATAATTTACTTGCTCCTTGGTCGAGCTTCTCTGTTAAAATAACGCGCCTCTATTTCTTCCATCGTTCTATTCAGAAAAGGTTCAGGTCAGTGTCACGACTCAATCCCAGACAGCGCGAAGCCGTACACTATGTCAGCGGCCCCCTGTTAGTACTCGCAGGCGCAGGCAGTGGTAAAACCAGTGTAATCACCAGTAAGATTGTCTACCTGGTGGAACAGTGCGGCATTAAAGCTCGCAATATTGCCGCCCTGACCTTTACCAATAAAGCCGCGCGCGAAATGAAGGAGCGAGTGGGCAAGCTGCTGAAAGGCAAAGACGCGCAGGGGCTGACGGTATCAACCTTCCACAACCTCGGCCTCAATATCATTCGGCAAGAGCACAAAATCCTCGGTTATAAATCCGGTTTTACCATTTTTGACGCCGAAGACGCCAAAGCGCTCATTCGCGACCTGATGATGAAAGACTTTTCTGATGCGGGGGATGAAATTTCCGACGTGCAAATGGCGATTTCCAACTGGAAAAACGACATGCTGTCACCAGAGCGCGCCGCCAGCTTTGCCAAAGATGAACGTGAGCAGATGATCGCACAGGTTTACAAACTCTATAACCGCTACCTGAAAGCCTACAATGCGGTTGACTTTGATGACCTTATTTTACTGCCTGTCACCCTGTTTCAGAATAGCCCCGAAACCCTGGAGAAATGGCAGAATAAACTGCGTTATTTACTGGTCGATGAGTATCAAGATACCAATATTACCCAGTACGAGCTGGTTAAAATGCTGGTAGGCGTACGAGCCACCTTTACCGTGGTGGGTGATGATGACCAGTCCATCTACTCGTGGCGAGGTGCGCGCCCCGAAAACCTGGTCAAACTCAAAGAGGACTTCCCTAATCTCAATTTGATAAAGCTGGAACAGAACTACCGTTCAACCCGGCTGATATTGAATGCCGCCAACCAGGTAATTGCCAACAATCCTCACGTGTTTGAAAAAGCATTGTGGAGTGACTTTGGCGTGGGTGACAAAATTCGCATTCTGGAGTGCCGCAACGAGGATACCGAAGCCGAGCGCATTGCGATGGAGATTCTCGACTTCAAACTGAAAAACAAAGTCGATTACAAAGACTTTGCTATTCTGTATCGCGGTAACCACCAGTCTCGGCTAATAGAGATCAAGCTACAGGCCTACCAGATCCCCTATCAACTCTCAGGGGGGACCTCATTTTTCGCCCGCAATGAAATCAAAGACGCGATGGCCTATCTACGGCTGCTCATCAATCCCGAAGATGATGCCGCCTTTTTACGCATCATCAACGTGCCCCGCCGGGAGATTGGCCCGAGCACCCTGGAAAAGCTCGGCAACTATGCTACCGAACGAGACTGTGGGCTCTATCAGGCGG
>JBFKTM010000136.1:0-7198 GCA_041636295.1 Oleiphilaceae bacterium | reverse complement strand
GTGTTTGGCTTCTTCACCAGTGCCGGCCCTGAAGGGGTTACGGTGATGACTGATATCAACAAATACCTGGATTTCGTGCTAAAGCTGTTTTTTGCCTTTGGCCTGGCCTTTGAGATTCCCATTGCTACGGTCATACTAGTCGCTACTGGCGCATCCACATCCGAAAGCCTCGCCAGAAAACGCCCCTATATTGTGGTCGGCTGTTTTGTGGTTGGCATGCTACTCACTCCACCGGATGTTATCTCGCAAACACTGCTGGCAGTCCCTATGTGGCTACTCTTTGAAATCGGCGTATTCTTCAGTCGAATGGTAGAGCGGCGGACCCCTGCCGATGAGAACAAAATAGGATAACCTGGCTAGTCCATTTCAGCCAATGATGTCAGCACACCCATTATGAATATTGCGTTACTATTCGATGAGGACTTAATTGGGCCTGACAAAGCCCTTCTGGCTGATCGCCGCCTAAAGCATTTACAGGAAATTCGAGATATTAAACTAGGTGACCAGATTGCCGTTGGTAAAGTGAACGGTATGATTGGCGATGCCCAGGTTACCGCAATCACCCCAGAATCTGCCACCTTGGCGATTCAGTGGAACAAACAGCCTCCTGCGGCATTGCCAGCCACCCTCATTATTGCCCTGCCTCGCCCGAAAATGGTGAAACGTATTGTCCAGACCATTGCCACAATGGGGGTGAAAGATATTTACTTCATCAACTCTTATAAAGTAGAAAAAAGCTTCTGGCAGTCACCGTGGTTAACCGAGCCAAAACTGCTGGAAAATATGGTTTTGGGGCTGGAGCAGGCAATGGATACCCGGCTTCCCACCATTCATCTGAGGAAGCGTTTTAAGCCCTTCGTTGAAGATGAACTACCCGCAATTGCAGCCAACTCGCTGAAGCTAGTGGCTCACCCTGGCGCAGAGCAGGCATGCCCACGCCAATTGACACAACAAGTAACGCTGGCCATTGGTCCCGAAGGGGGGTTTATTCCCTACGAGGTCGACAAACTGGCAGCGTGCGGCTTTACCCCGATAAACCTTGGTGAACGGATACTGCGAACAGAAACTGCGGTACCCGTGTTGCTTTCCAGGCTCTTCTAGTTAAGATTTAGGCGTAAAGCCTATTCTTTAAAAGAGGGGGCTTGCCTGATTGGCTCTTACATAAGCATTATCGAGCCTCCACCAAGAGCCCCTCCCAGCCTCCCCCTTGTCAGGGGGATGTGCATGTACCACCTTCTTCCTTAAAATTTGCCAGCAGCTATGCTAATGATTAGTGGATTGATAAAGCCCCCTCCCCTGACAAGGGGAGGGCTGGGGTGGGGTTAAAGATCGCCGGCGATATATTGATTTTGATACTTAAGTAAGTACCATTCGGGGCTTACCCCTTATAACTGACTTAATATGAGCCCGTATTACAGTTCAGGCACCTTGAGGTCTAACCCCATCGCCTGCGAAACGATCTGGTTCTTTAAGAGTTTATTACCATTCAACCAGCGCATCCCGGTATTTCTCAGCAATCGCACCCCAAGTGAATCCTGAGCAAAGAGCTGCTTGAAGCCCTCCATCATTCCCATCATGGCCAAATTTGGCCCCATGCGTCGTCGTTGATATCGTTTCAGCATTAGTGAATCATTCGCGGCAAGCCCTCTGCCCGAGGCTTTAATTAGCTCGTCAGCTAATACCGCTACATCTTGCAGGCCAAGGTTTACCCCCTGCCCTGCCAATGGGTGTATGGTATGAGCCGCATCACCCACCAAAGCGATATTGGCAGTTACATACTGTTTGGCATGACGCTGCCTCAGGGGAAAACAATATCGCTTCGATACCGCTTCAACCTTGCCGAGACGATATTCGAAATTCGCCCCTAATGCCTCGCAGAACTGCTCGTCATCCAATGCCATTAGCACCTTTGCCCGCTCTGGCACGGCAGACCAGACAATCGAGGAGTATTGGGAGCCCCCTTGGGATGTTGACAGGGGTAAAAAGGCTAACGGCCCGGTTGCCATAAAACGTTGCCACGCCGTTGCTTCGTTAGTTTGTGTCGTTTTAACGGTTGCCACTATCGCCTGGTGTTGATAGTCCCACTCTCTGGTAGGTAACCCTGCCACTTTACGAATCAGGGAGTTGGCGCCATCTGCCGCCACCACCAGCGGAGCGGTCAACTCAAGCCCACTCTGCAGGGTTAACGCTGGCTGCGAACCGTCTAATAGAACCCGCTCAATGAACTCACCGGTCAACAGGGTGATGGCACCATCCTCCTGCAACTGCTCATAAAGCGAGGCCACAGTCACGCTGTTTTCAACAATATGTCCTAACGCCGGTTGATACAGTTCAGCCGCCGAGAATTCGATACTTGCCGTACCCTCCCCATCCCACACCTTCATGGCCTGATAGGGACTGACCCGCTTGCGCAGAATTCGCGGCCATACCCCCAGATTTTCAAAAAAGCGTTGCGAGGCAACGGTGAGTGCACTAACCCGCGCATCATAGCTATCCACCTCGGGGGTACTCTGCTGAATGCCCGGCCCGGTCGTCAACGTCTCAATTGACTGCCCCTCAACCACGGCAACGTTATAACAGGTTCGCGCCAGCGCACAGGCCAAGGTGGCCCCAACCATACCGCCGCCTACAATAATAATATCGAAAGAGTGCTTTGCATTACTCATGATGACAGCTTGGCCTCCGATCCGCCCATTCCCATTGCCTGTTTTGCAAAAATCCGCTTCGCGGTTGGCAGTATATCCAGCCCAACCAGCCCCATATCTCTTAACAGGCCAACACCGGCATGAGTGTCACCAAATAATCGCGTCACTTTATCACTGAACAATATCGTCTTATCCTGATCATCTAAACGCGCATCCAGATAGCGCTGCAGCATTGCCAACGCCCCTATATTTTCCCCCTTAGCGGCTGCAGTACTAATCAGCTCGGCCAAGGCAACCACACCTCTCAGCGCCAGGTTATAACCTTGCCCCGCGACCGGATGAAGTGCATGGGCGGCATTGCCGACCACGACAATGCCAGAGCGAACCTGCTCTTCCGCCTGAGACAATTTGAGAGGGTAGCAGAACCGCTCCCCCACTTTAAGAATATGACCCAGTCGATAACCGAATCGTTCTTGTAACAGTGCGATAAACTCAGCATCCGCCATATCCATTACCGCTTCCACCTCACTCTCAGGCAGCGTCCAGACCAAAGCGCAGCGGGTATCTGAGGTATCCGTCTCACCCAGCGGCAGCATTGCCATTGGCCCGGTGTCAGTAAAACGCTCGTAGGCTTCAAACTGGTGATGCTTGGAGGTGGAGACATTGGCAATAAGTGCATGCTGGCCGTAGGATTCCACCTTCATATTGATGTCCAGCTTTTGACAGGTCTCTGACCGGCCGCCATCGGCAATCACCACCAAGTCAGCGGTCAGTGTTGTGTCTTTCAAGTGGTCGGGCAGCGACTGCCCTGACAGGGTAATTTCAGTAGACTTAGCGTTACGGGAAATGGTTTCTACCTTGGCCGGGCAGATATATGCCGTATTGGCAAGTGACTTGACTGCCGCTGTGAGGGTGGTGCCGATCCACTCATTGGGCACGACATACCCCAATGCATCCACCTTATAGTCGTCGGCGTTTAATCGGGTAGCACCAAATCGCCCTCGATCTGAAACATGGATTCGCTCGATCGGGGTCACGTGCTGAGCTAATTCAGACCACAGGCCCAAACGCTGATAGATCAGCCGACTCCCCCAGGAGATTGCAGTAGAGCGAGCATCATAGCTGGGTTGATACTGCGTCGGGCGATCTTCGTTGGGGGCTGAAAGTGGATACTGTTCAATTACAGCAACCTTCAATGCGGTATGCCCCAAGGCGACGGCCAAGCTCGCGCCCACCATGCCACCGCCAATGATAACGACATCGAAATGATTACTCATGATTGCTACCGTACTCTTAACTCAGGGGTTCAAGAAGAAAAACACATGGCACTACCGAGCTAGTTCATCAGTGCTTCAATGTCTGAGATCTCTTTGGGTGCGGCTTCTGAGAGGATTTTTACTCCCTCTTTGGTGACTACCACATCATCCTCTATACGAATACCGATTCCGCGCCAGCGTGGCTCAACCTCTTCGCAGTCGGGTGCGACATAGAGCCCCGGTTCGACCGTCAGGGCCATTCCCGGTTCAAGAACCCGCCACTCTCCGCCCACTTTGTATTCGCCCACATCATGGACGTCCATCCCTATCCAGTGGCCGGTTCGGTGCATATAGAAGGGTTTGTAGCTCTCGTTCTCAATAAGCGTCTCAACATCGCCTTGCAATAAGCCGTGCTGCACCAGCCCTTCAACAATAACGCGTACTGCGGCTTCATGAGGGTGATTCCAGTGATTGCCCGGTTTCACCTCGGCAATCGCCGCTTTCTGTGCATCAAGTACTACCTGATAGAGCGCCTTTTGTTCGGCACTGAAATGTCCATTAACCGGAAAGGTTCGGGTGATATCAGACGCGTAATAATCCAATTCGCAACCGGCATCAATGAGCACCAAGTCACCGTCACGCAGTTCAGCCGTATTATCAATGTAGTGCAAAATACAACCATTGTTACCGCCGCCAACAATCGATGGATAGGCAGGTGAACGGCTGCCCGCATCCATAAACGTATGCATCAACTCAGACTCCAACTGATACTCATAGAGCCCAGGTTTGCATTTTCGCATGGCCCGAATGTGACCTTCAGCGCTGATTTCAGCAGCTCTGGTCATCACTTTGACCTCATACGCACTCTTATATAAACGCAGGTCGTGGAGAAAGTGCTCGAGTGCTACAAACTCACCAGGGGGGTGAGCCCCACTACGTACTTTACTGCGTATAATATTAATCCACTCCATTACCCGGCTATCAAACTGGGCATCGAGCCCCATGGAGTAAAATACTTTCTCGGTGCCTTCGATCATATTTGGCAGAATGTCGTCAATGTCGCTAATGGGAAAGGCGTCATCTACACCAAACATCTCCATCGCACGCTCTGGCCCGGTAATAACACCATCCCATAACTCTTTCTCAGGGTTGCGCTCTTTACAGAACAGTACCGCCTCGCCATGCTCTCGCCCGGGTATCAATACCATCACAGCATCTGGCTCTACAAAACCGGTCAGATAGTAAAAGTCACTGTTTTGACGATACGGATAATCGACATCACGGTTTCGTGACTTAATGGGGGCCGTGGGAAGAATCGCGATACTATTGGGCCCCATTTGCTCAATTAGTTTTTTACGACGTGCTGCAAACTCTTTCAGATTAATACTCATAGTACTCACGATCCATACTGATGATCACAGCCAAACCCTCTCAGGTTGATGACCGTTGGTGTTTTTCTTCTGGATTAACGTATCACCTCAATGCAGGGTATTACTGTCTTGACCCGCAAGGTTATCTTCTTCACCGCCTGCATCCTTTTCACTGAACTCTGCAAACAGCGTCACCACGCTAACCCGAACATATTCAATTATTTCGTTAATCTCTTTTTCTGCCTCTTCACTATCACCAACCTGGTCATCAATCTGGGAGATTGCCACCAAGTCTCGCAACAGCTCCTGTATATCATTATCGGCACTGGCCAGCTGTCCTGCTGTGGTCAGGGCTAGCCCCTCAAGGAACCCCCGCACCCACATCCCCAGCGCTTCTACCCGCTGGCTTAAAACAAACTCATCATCAGGCAGTATCAATTGGAACTCCATCGCACCTCGTTCCAACTCTTGAAGGTTCTTCGCGTACAAGTCGACCAGATTAGTAAGCGCACGCTCACTTTTTTCATCTTGAGCCAGCTGTTCCAGCCCCATGTGTTCCACCACCAGCTTTAACCACTCTTCCGCTTCGAGCCGCTCCCCACCTGCCAGACGACCGATTAACAGACCATGCAGCTCGCTTGGATGGTTAATGGCCCCTTGGCTGGCGTAAAAATTAGCTAGCCAGTCAAATTCTGATTCTTGCTCGAAGTTACTATCAGTCATATACACGGTTTTTCCAGTCAACATCTTTAGAACAGGTTAACCGCCTATTATACGGGTTGATGACCACGAAGAAACCAAACTGCAACGATTTGTTTCAATGGAGGATTTTTTTGTCAAAGTAGCTATACTTAGTTTTAGAGAATTCAGACATCAAATCAATGTATTGAAGGCTTTTTTAAATAAAAAACGTTAAATAAGTAAAAATATCGCTGATAAGCCCACTTGTCGGATTGACCAGTGGCGGGTGCCAAATTATAGTTTTCACAAACAGGTTTTCGGAAAAGCATTATGGCTGAAGCCAAATTTAAAGCACTATCGGACAAAGTCGACCGGCTAATAAAGTATTGTGAGCAGCTAGAGAGCGACAACTCTGCGCTTCATGAACTCCAGGAAGAGTGGCACCAGGAAAGGGCTCAATTGCTGCAGAAAAATGATTTAGCCCGCAATAAAATCGAAGCTATGATTGGCCGCCTCAAAGCACTGGAGCAACATTAATGTCCAATAGCAATACCGTAGAAGTTAGAATTTTAGACAAAGACTACCTGGTAGCCTGTCCAGCCGAGGTAAAAGAGCAGCTGGAAAGCGCAGCCAAACACCTTGACTCCAAGATGCGTGAGATCAGAACCGGGGGCAAAGTTTTTGGCACCGAGCGTATTGCCGTAATGGCGGCACTAAACATAACCCATGAAATGCTTCAGGGCTCCCGCCTTTCTGAAAGTACCGAGCGATTAATCGACGAGCTTGATGAGAAACTGGATTCAGCCCTGTCACGCACTCCTGTTTAAGCGGGTAGCTATTTGTGTTCGGTATTGTATCGTTTCGACTAAAGTGTGTTCATTTTTGTTGTAGAGCAAACTTTCCGATTTAAACCTGCAACCGCATCCTTTATAATAAAGCTTAGCTTCCTGGTGTGTTAGCCAGTTGAATACGTCCTCGAGCCGATAAGCGTTTACCAGGTGGCAACTTAGGGTAATGTGAGCATGTCTCTCCATTTTCTTTTTAAGGAAAGGGGGGAAAGCCTAATTTATCACAGGGGCCACCACCTTGAACTTTTGGGTTCAAGGCCATATGCAACAGCGGCACACTGGGAAGCTTCTACGTTAAGGTCTTACCACTGAACTATGAATTCCCCCGTAACCTGCTCACCCAATGCGATTGACAAAAAATCGTTGCGGCGCCAAATGCGTCAAAAACGTCGATCACT
>JBFKTM010000135.1:0-7224 GCA_041636295.1 Oleiphilaceae bacterium | reverse complement strand
TTTTATGGGGGTGAAAATGGCTGAGCGGGTTCCGATGATTATTTTGGCTGCCCCTTGTCTTGCCAGTTCCCAGCTGCTTAGGCGCTCGTTGTGGTTAAGGCCGGAATGGATGGTGCCGATGGGGCAGTTGAAGTGACGTTGGAATCGGTTCAGCGTCTGTGGTGTAAGACTGATTTCCGGCACAAGAATAAGGGCTTGCTGACCCCGTTTGATCACTTGGTCGACCAGATTCATGTAAACCTCGGTTTTACCGCTGCCGGTGACACCTTGCAGTAAAAAGGTTTGATAGTGGCCAAGGCTTTTGGCGAGCGTATCAACGACCTCATGTTGTTCGGTGGAGAGTGGTAGTGGGTCGTGACTGATCTGGTATTTTGTGGCTGCAGCCGTTAGCGCATCTAATGTCTCTGCGCATATTAGTTGTTTGTTTTGCAGGGCATTTAAGTGGATTGTGGTGTAGCCGAGGAGTCGGATTGTCGATTCCAGTAACCCTTCTGGAGATTTTGCGAGGGTGTCATAGAGTGTTTGTTGTTTGATAGCATTTGACTTGATGTGGCTTTGAACGCTGTCTGCTGTTTCCGGGTTAATACTCCAGCGCTGTGTGCTCGCAATTTTAATGTCGCCGCCTTGTCTGAGTGCGTTAGGCAAGATGGTAAAGAGCACCTCACCGATGGGGTGGCAGTAGTATTGCGATGCCCATTTAGCCATCGACAGAATGGTCGAGGAGAGGATGGGCTGACTATCAATAAGTTGGTTGATTCTTTTAAGCTTCTCGATCGGGTAATCACTTTCGGATTTTGTATCAAGCACGATGCCGGTTAGTGCGCGCTGCCCAAACTGTACGGCTACTCGTTGCCCGGGCAAGATAGATGGATTGTCTGGGGTCGGCAAGTAATCATAGGTTCGGTAGAGTGGTGTCGGTAGCGCAACACTAAGAATGGTTATTGGTTCGGCGGCTTGACTTGAACGGGGCACGAAATGGTTTACCTTGAGTGTGATTTGAATATTGACTTGACTTATTAAACCTTGCTAATTGTTCTTTTTTTGGTAAGATGCGCGGTCTGATTTTGGCTTTATGCCACCCCACAAGGTGAACTATCACCTTATGATGCAATGAAATGCGGTGCCCGGCAATAGGTTTAACCATTGATTGGGTAGCGGCATGAAAAAACCGAGGTTCAAAATGAAAGAAGGTATTCACCCAGATTATCAAGAAGTAACTGCAACTTGCAGTTGCGGAAATGTGATCAAAACACGTTCTACAATGTGTAAAGATCTTCACTTGGACGTATGTTCATCTTGTCACCCATTCTACACCGGTAAGCAGAAAGGTGTTGAAGTTGGTGGACGTGTTGACAAGTTCAAGCAGCGTTTCGGTAGCCGTATTAGCAGCAAAGGCTAATACAGTTATTGTTGCGGTATCAGCGATGAATCGCGGCATTAGGTTATCATTAAAAAGGGCAACTGTTTTGGTTGCCCTTTTTTTATGGTTGCTATTTGGGATTGGTATTTCGGATGCTCGTGGGGAGTGTCGTGTTTCGGCGTATGATCTGACGGCGCGGGTGAGTATGATTGTTGATGGTGATACGTTGCAGCTCGATGATGGGCGAAAGGTTCGGCTTATTGGTATTAATACGCCTGAAATCGGCAGGAAGGGCGTTCCTTCAGAGCCGTTTGCTCAACAGGCGCGAAATCGACTCATTGCGCTACTTGGTGATCAGTCGATAGTTAGATTGAAAATTGGGAAAGATGCGCGTGATCGATATGGGCGGCTGCTGGCTCACGCCTTTACGGTAAGTGGCGAAAGTATAGAGGAGCGGTTGATTAAAGAGGGGTTGGGAATGGCTGTGGCGATTCCGCCGAATTTGCTGTTGCAAGCCTGTCTTTTTAAGGCGCAGTCGCTAGTTCGTGAAGCTCGGGTGGGGGTGTGGCAGGATAGCTACTTCTCTCCTCGCCAGAGTGTTAGCTTAACGTCGTCCGATACGGGGTTTCGATTGGTATCGGGAGTGGTGGAAAGGGTCTCCTTAAAAAAAGAGGGTAGCTGGTGGGTGTTGTTGGAGGGGCGGTTGGCACTATTGATAGCCAAGAGTAGTCAGCCCTATTTTAACGAGCGGCAGCTGCAAAGTTTGATAGGTCGCCAGGTGGTGGTAAGTGGTTGGCTTGTTAAGCGCCGTTTAAATGCCAAAGAGAAGGCGAAAGGCTACAAGCCTTTTCTCGTGTCGATCAAGCATCCTGCATCATTCTTGGAGCCTGTAAAGAAATAGTGGCTTCGATACAGTCATGTCTGGCGTCAAGTTTGACAGTTGGTCTTGTGTGAAGGTGTGAAACAGGTAATAATTGCGCCCGTGGCTAGGTAATAGTCAGGCTCGCTGAGAGATAGTGAGAGGGTATCATCGTGGATGATGCTCCTGATTTAATTAACATCAAGACGGAAAAGATGCAATGTCTGAAGATATGAAGCAAGCTGCCCTCGATTATCACGCTAATCCTAAGGCGGGTAAAATCAGTGTAGAAATTTCTAAGCCAACAGAAACTTCCAGAGACCTATCTTTGGCTTATAGCCCTGGTGTAGCTGAGCCAGTTCGAGAAATTGCCAAGGACGCGGAAAACGCGTACAAGTATACCGCCAAGGGTAATCTGGTTGCAGTAATTTCTGATGGTAGTGCTATTTTAGGCCTGGGGAATTTGGGTCCTCTGGCGAGTAAGCCGGTAATGGAAGGTAAGGGTGTCTTGTTTAAGCGCTTTGCCGGTATTGATGTTTTTGATATTGAAGTGAATTCTGAAAGTCCTCAGGCATTCATTGATACGGTTCGACGCATTGCTGATACCTTTGGTGGCATTAACCTTGAAGATATCAAGGCGCCAGAGTGTTTCGAAATTGAGCGTGTGTTGATTGAGCAGTGTGAAATTCCTGTATTCCATGACGATCAGCACGGTACCGCTATTGTTACTGCTGCGGGCATGTTGAATGCGCTTGAGCTGCAGGGTAAGAAAATTGAAGAAGCCAAGATCGTATGTCTTGGTGTGGGTGCGGCGGCTGTTGCTTGTATGAAGCTGTTGATCAGCTGTGGTGCTCAGTCTGAAAATATTTACATGCTGGATCGTAAGGGTGTTATTCACTCAGGTCGAGATGATCTGAACCAGTATAAGGCTATGTTCGCGAACGAGACTGATAAGCGTACGCTTGCTGATGCTTGTGATGGTGCTGATGTGTTTGTTGGTCTATCAGGGCCAGATCTGTTCCCTGTTGAGGCGCTGATGACAATGGCTCCAAATCCAGTTATCTTTGCATGCTCTAACCCTGACCCAGAAATCAAGCCTGAAACGGCATTGGCTGCGCGTGATGATATCATCATGGCAACGGGTCGTTCTGACTACCCTAACCAGGTAAACAACGTTCTAGGTTTCCCATTCATCTTCCGTGGTGCTCTGGATGTTCGCTCTAAAGTGATCAACGAAGAGATGAAAGTTGCAGCCGTTCACGCAATCAAAGATCTGGCGAAAGAGCCAGTTCCTCAAGAGGTAATTGATGCGTACGGTGGTGAGGCGCTTGAGTACGGTAAGGATTACATTATTCCTAAGCCGCTAGATACTCGACTATTAACTAAGGTCTCTGCGGCGGTTGCGCAGGCTGCGGTTGATTCAGGTGTGGCGCGCTTCCCTTATCCGGAGCACTACCCATTGAACTCTATTGACGATATCAAATAATTCGCCGAATAGTGTAGTTATAAAGAGCCGCATCTTCGGGTGCGGTTTTTTTGTGTCTGGAATATGGTGTTAAAGGTTAAAGGTTAAAGGTTGAGTGAAGGGTGGACGCAAAAAAAACCTCGCGGGAGCGAGGTTTTTTTGGTCTTGAAGCTCTCCTGAATTTAGGCGCTTCAAGTCCTATTTCAGGTTGGAAGCCGGCTTAATTACTTAATTTTGGCTTCTTTGTAGATCACGTGCTTGCGAACTACAGGGTCGAACTTTTTGATTTCCATCTTTTCTGGCATGTTGCGCTTGTTCTTGTCGGTCGTGTAGAAGTGACCGGTGCCAGCAGATGAAACTAATCTGATCTTATCGCGCATTTCGAAACTCCTTAGATTTTCTCGCCGCGTGAACGGATATCAGACAGAACCTGCTCGATACCCTTCTTATCAATGATACGCATGCCTTTAGTAGATACGCGTAGTTTAACGAAACGCTTTTCGCCTTCAATCCAGAAACGGTGGCTCTGCAAATTAGGCAGAAAACGACGCTTCGTGTGATTTTTTGCGTGAGAAACGTTATTACCAGTTACAGGTCTTTTACCAGTAACTTGACAAACTCTTGACATAATGTGACCTCGCCTCCAACCATGCGTTGGTAACCATAAAACTCGTACATTGGCTCGACTAAAATTTGAGTCCTAGCCAAGGAGCCCGCCTTTATACCAGAATCCAACTTTAATGGCAAAAAAACTGCTTATAAAATATGTAAAGAGATCAAATTTATGATCAAGTTCGAAAGTCGGCTATAAAATCAGCTTCTGGTTCGTTTGGATGCCTATAGTAACCCTCTCTCAGCAAATGATGTGATCTCTCCGTTTCCAATAATCAAATGGTCAAGTACTCTCACATCGATTAGCTGAAGCGCCTGGATAAGGCGGCTGGTTATCTGTTTATCGGCAAGGCTGGGTTCTGCAATGCCGGAGGGGTGGTTGTGAGCAAAAATGACCGCAGCTGCCTGATTGTCTAGCGTCTGCTTTACCACTTCTCTGGGGTAGACGGAGGCTCCATCAATCGTTCCTCGAAATAGTTCCTCGAATTTTAATACCCGATGTTGGCTGTCTAAATAGAGGCAGCAGAATACCTCGTAGGGTCGACCAGATAGCGCTGTGCGAAGATAGTCTCGGGTGAGTTGGGGGTTAGTGAGGCAGTTCTGGTTTGTTATCTGCTCTTGTATGTGGCGACGGGCCATTTCCAGAGTGGCTTGAAGTTGCGCGTATTTGGCGCTACCGAGCCCTGGGGCCGTGCAAAAAGACTCTAGTGAAGTGGATAGTAAAGCCTGCAGACTACCAAATTGATTGAGCAATTCGCGTGCGAGGTCTACCGCAGTTTTTCCGGGGATGCCGGTACGTAAGAAAATGGCGAGTAGCTCGGCATCACTTAAGGCGCCTGCGCCTTTTTCCAATAGTTTCTCTCGTGGGCGCTCACCCACTGGCCAGTCTGAAATTGCCATATTGACTTCCTTGTAGGTTTTTTGGAACTCGCCAGGTTTTCCGTAACATGGCGATGCAATATAAAATGTTTGTCGTGCTAAAAACTCAAGTGTTTGAGATAACGACAACTTAAGAGAGGAGGAATAATTGTCGTATTGTTATTGGATTGCAACGAGAAAGTGAAAAAAGATCGTTCAAATGTTATCTTAGTCCGCAAATTCAAATATCTATGTGCGAAAAAACAGTCGCCGCTTTAATGCGTGGTTCTTTATGCTAAATGGTCGTCGAATATTAGTTGGAATTACTGGGGGGATAGCAGCCTATAAAGTGGCTGAGCTGGTTCGATTGCTGGTTAAAGCCGGTGCCGAGGTTCGGGTGGTTATGACCGCTGGTGGGCAGGCGTTTATTACCCCGCTGACGATGCAGGCGTTGTCTGGCAACCCGGTTCATCACAGCCTATTGGATACCGATGCGGAAGCGGGTATGGGCCATATTGAGTTGGCGAAATGGGCTGAGCTGATATTAATTGCGCCAGCCTCAGCTGATTTTATCGCGCGGTTTGCCGGGGGGATGGCTAATGACCTTCTCACAACCTTGTGCCTGGCGACTGAAGCGCCAATCGCCATTGCGCCTGCGATGAATCAGGCTATGTGGAGAAATCCTCGTACACAACGTAATGTCGCGACATTTGCTCTGGATACGACTGTTACGCTATGGGGGCCCGCTGAGGGCGAGCAGGCCTGTGGTGATGTTGGGCCTGGGCGGATGTTAGAGCCTCTGGAATTGGTGGAGCGAGTACAGCGTCACTTTGGTCAGGGTGATTTAACCGGTGTAAATGTGGTGATTACTGCGGGGCCAACACGGGAAGCTATCGACCCCGTGAGGTATATATCTAATCACAGCTCCGGGAAGATGGGCTACGCTCTGGCTGCAGCGGCACGAGCTGCGGGCGCTGACGTAACATTGATATCCGGGCCGGTTGCACTGCCGGTGCCTCAAGGGGTGACCATGATACCGGTTGCTGCTGCTGTTGAGATGCTGGAGGCGGCTGAGCAGGCTATTAAGCAGGGTTGTGATATCTTTATCGCGTCTGCTGCGGTTGCAGACTATCGACCCACGAGTGTGCCGGATCAAAAAATTAAGAAAAGCAAAGATGAAATGGTTATCGAACTGACTAAAAATCCTGATATCGTGGCGACTGTCGCATCGCGGGAAGATAAGCCATTTACCATTGGTTTTGCCGCTGAAACGCAGAATGTCGTGGCATATGCATCTGATAAGCTGATCAGGAAAAATCTGGATATGATCATCGCCAATGATGTATCAGATAAACGTATTGGATTTAATAGTGAAGACAACGAGGTCACGGTATTGTGGCGAGACGGGCAGCAGTCTCTAGCCTTGCAAAGCAAGACGCAACTAGCATCAAAAATAGTAGAAATGATTGCAAGCCGGTTTGGTTTGTCAAAATAAAACAGATACCTGATGGTTATCCAATTGATATAGGTTGAGTGGCGGTTTATGTCGAAGAAAAATTTACAAGTAAAAATTCTTGATCCTCGATTAGGGAAAGAAATTCCGATGCCAAGTTATGCTACCGACGGTTCTGCGGGCATTGATTTAAGGGCTTGTCTGGAGGTGGCGCTTGAAATTAAGCCTGGCCAAACCATTCTGATACCTACCGGTATGGCCATTCATATTCAAGATCCTGGTCTGGCAGCAGTGCTACTGCCTCGTTCGGGGTTAGGTCACAAGCATGGGGTGGTTCTGGGGAATTTGGTGGGGCTTATTGACTCGGATTACCAGGGGCAGTTGATGGTTTCATGCTGGAATAGAGGAAGTGAGCCCTTTACCATTAATATTGGCGAACGCATTGCGCAAATGGTTTTAATGCCTGTTGTGCAGGCGGATTTTGAAGTCGTCGATGAGTTTAGTGATAGTCATCGTGGAGAAGGTGGGTTTGGGTCCACCGGAACACATTAGTTGGTGAACAGTCTCAGCATTCTTTGATCGCTGACCTATACTGTGAAAATTCATGAATAATGGCG
>JBFKTM010000134.1:0-7232 GCA_041636295.1 Oleiphilaceae bacterium | reverse complement strand
GCTGCAACTTCAACAGACGTTCAACCAGCGCTGTGTCACGAGCGTCACGACATAACTGCTCCAATAGTGCTCTGTTGCTCTGGCTGCCAAATTGCGCCTGAGCCGTTACATCGTTTATACGTACCGCATCCCAATAGGGTTCACTGGGCACCGTCAAACCACTCTTCAAGCTGCTGTTGAGGCCTAATAAAGGCATAAAGGCTTTGAAGCTGAGATGGATATCCAGGTCATTACCGCCAACCCGCTGGCCGCTGTGGCCGAGAAAATCATCTTCTCGATCTTCTTTCACACGGTAGGACGGCCCCATACGCACTACTGAACAGTCAGTGGTTCCGCCCCCAATATCCACCACGAGAACGGTTTGATCTTGCTGCATACTGGTTTCAAAGTCGATCCCTGCCGCCAGTGGTTCATAGAGAAATTCAACGTGCTGGTAACCGGCCCGATGGGCTGCCGTTGTTAAGATTTCAACGGCCTGCCGGTTGCTGGCTTCGCCGCCGCTACCTTGAAAATTAACCGGCCGCCCAATCACCGTTTTGGTAATGGACGAAGTGTCAGAAGAGTGCTCGTTAAGCGACTGTTCTGCCTGTCGTTTGATCGCCTGCATCATGGCAGTGACGATGTCTTCAAACAGCGCCACCTGTTCTGGCCTCAATCCACTAGCCCCCAGGAACGACTTCGGTGATTTAACGAAATACCCCTCTTCCGGAAAATCAATATAGTTCTCGATCGCCGCATCGCCCACAAACAGGGTCTGCTCCTGGGCACCAATATTCAGGTCTGAGCGTAACCGACTGGCACGCCGTATCGCCGCCTCACGATCCTTCAGATAAGCTTCGCGACAAGACTCCGATACGATATTGTGGGCCACCGATTCACAGATCAGACCACGGTCAGCGGCGTAAAGCGTTGATGGCGCAAACCGTCGCCCGTTCCACAAAGGTAGCAGGTTTACCACACCATCTGTCATTACCCCCATCGCGCAATTGGAACTGCCGTAATCAAAACCTGCAAACATAACCTAAGCCCATACCACCTGAATAAAGCCTGAAAGAAACTAGAATAAAAAAGGGGGCGAAAACTACCATAACCAGCAGGTCAAGCAAAGGGAGGATAGAAGAAGTTGTGTAATTAACCGACTACTGCCAGAACTCTCTGGAGATCGTGATCATCTCCTGGGAGTCTCGCTGGGTGGCTAATGTCTGCCATATCTGTTGCGCGTAAGCGGGATAGTTGCTGACTAGATCGAACGACAACATTAAATAGTAGTTTTTCTCTGCTAAGGGGATCGGATGTTTCTTTATTTTGCCTTTGAATAGCGGATCGCGCCCCAGAATAAAATCAGCTCGATCGGTCTGTAAAGCCGCCCCCAGCGAGAGCCCCGTTAATACATCTTTGAGTGCTCGCTCGGGCCCTTTCACCTCACTCACACTGGCCCCTATTTTTTTTAGCTTGTCGGCAATGGAGAAGCCCAACTGAGTCGAAATAGAACCCGGCAAAGGCGCTAGTGTCTGGCCATCCCACTGCAGCTTGGAGTCCAATAGTGTATAGAGGGAGTAACTGGAAATATGAATGCGTAAACGCCCATCAAGCTCACCATTGGCCTTAGTCGGATAAACCCCCATGGTCAATCGTTCAGCCTTGTAACTAGAGGCAAACGCACCATCCACAATACCATTTTGCAAGTGTGACAAACACCGCTTCCATGGCAACGAATGGAGTTTTATCGAGATACCTAGCTCTCGTTCGAGCCGCCGAATCAGCCGAATATCCAGGCCATCCGCCCCCTTCCCACTGGGGAAGACCCAAGGGTAGGCATTTTCATCTTCGTGACAAAACTCAAGCTGGGCAGGCTGGGCGGCTTGAACCGTCGCCAATGCACCATACCCCCACAGCAAAAGTACAACAAACATCACTTTCATATACCCGCCCCAATCCAGATTGAACGACGCAGTGATTCAGGGAGATTATTTCTCGTTACCTTAAAGTATAGAAGCCCACCCACCGCTCGACTATGTTGCGCCTACAAATAACCGTGGTAATTATCAATACAAGGATAAAAAATCATGAAATACCAGCGGCTACCGTGCCTTATTGCAAGCAGAAGGATCATTCACAGTGCTCAAAGCGCGCCCTTGGGCTTAGGAGTGATTGAAATACTCGTTCCATTTGGCTTCCGCTTCATCCCCAAACAGAATTTTGCACGCTTCTTTCAGGCCGGGGGCCTGTTCAATGTCGTCACGCCTGACCACCAATGAGATCTTGGAGCGGCGACGCAGAAAGTCCTCCAGCTTGGTGACCATTTCACGGCGTGCCGCTTGTTCAATTTCACAACGCAGGTACTCGGCGTTCTCGATCAACAGCTCCGCCTCTCTAGGGTTGGCCCGTATCGATTCCAGCAGATCAAACGCATGCGCGCCATAACGTCGCCACAGCCTGGAGGTCAGCAGCTCAGATGAAGACGGGTCGGTCATTGCATCCAGATTCATCAGTCGGGCCTGGTGCATAAACTCTCGTTTAACTGAACTGGAGGGTTCACCGTACCAGAGCGCATTGGGGTAAGGAAAAATAATCCCCAGCGCCTTAACCGCTTCGCTGACTTCATCTCCCACATTCAGGCAGTCCGTCAGTTTGCCACCAAAGATACTAAGATGTTTATCCCGCTGATTCACCGCAATCGCATGCTTTCGTGACAGCTGCAGCCAATCGGTTTCATCGCCCCCTTTACCTTCGACAACTAGCGGTCTGACGCCACACCGCTCGGCCACAATATCCTCTTCGGTCAGCGGGGTATCAAGTTTCAGCCGTGAATTAATGTTTTTAAGCACAAACTGGCGATCTTCGGGCGTCACCTCCGTAATAGGGTTATCTACGCGGGTATCGGTAGTACCAATACAGGTTTTCGGCCCCATCGGAATAACAAAAAACAGTCGACCATCATCGGCAAAAAAGGTGAGTACCCGCTGGTTCGGCGTAAGACGATTAACAATAAGGTGGATGCCTTTTGAGAAAATGTGGTGGTGATCGGTGTGCTGACCCAGCTGCTGATTGTGCTCATCAACAAACGGGCCACAAGCATTGATCAGTACCTTGGCACGAATCGTAAACAGCTCGCCGGATATTTCATCTTTGGCCTGTGTCACCCAGCCATCAGCATTCCGTTGTGCGCCCTGCGAGCTAACATAATTAGCGGCGATGCACCCATAGTTCATGGCTGATCGAATAAAGTTGAATACAAATCGCGCATCGTTGTCGTAGAGGTAGGCATCGGAGTATTCAAAACCGCCGTTGCTACCTTCTGTATTAATAATGGGTTCCTCTTGGACAATCCGCTTTGCCGATAAAAACCGAGGCAGGCGAGTGAAGCCATTCCCCATAAACCAATAAAGCAACGTTCCCATATAGAGAAACCAGGGGGGGAAACGGAACCCTTTCTTAATGGTGGTAAGAAAACGAATCTCTTTTACGGTAGAGGGGTAGCTGCGCATGAGTTTATTACGCGACATACAGAGTTTACGAACCAGACCAAATTCGTATGTTTCCATATATTTGATGCCGCCCCACGCCAGATTCGAGGATTGCTGGCTGGTAAAACCGGCAAAGTCCCGTTTATCTATCAGCGCCACCCGGGCTCCTCTCGCTGCCAACGAAGCGGCAGACACCGCTCCATTAATACCACCGCCAATGACCAACACATCGTAGTCATCCTGACTCAGCTTTTTTAGATTATTGGTTCTTAATTGCATGCAATTTTCTTATTTTGATCAGTTATTTTTCTATTCGGACGCACCGTAAGCCGTTTTTTGGTTTAACCGCACCGGTCGCACAATGAATGGGTTGCTCTAAAGTTTATCAGCAATCCCGACAATTGCCTGAAAATCACCGGGTAATTTGTCGATAACAACTGCAATTAGGTGCACAATGAAAAGGTATGACCCATAGTTGTAAATGAACTGTAAAAACTGCTGCCATTCAATATCGGCCATAATATAGTGTATTCACAACGAATTAACGGGACACTATGCGACCCTTTACATTGATATGAAACCCATTTGTCTATGAAGTCTGCTGTTACCGTCGTCACTACCTTCACCATCTGCCTCTATATGAGCGGGTGCAGCACAATCGAGATGGAGGATTACCCAGCAGTAATCCCCCCCGTGCAATGGCAGACGCCCACTGAAGCGGCCATCTCACAAACCGCTCCCTGGATTAAGGATTTTGATGACCCTCAACTGGAACAGTTAATACGCCAGGCACTCGCCAACAATCATAGTTTGAAGGCCTCGGCAGCACGGGTTCAGGCGGCGATCGCTCAGGCCCGCATTGCTGGCGCAGCATTAAATCCGACCATCAATGGCAGTGTCGATGCTCGCCGGAGCCGGTCCAATAGTGAGAGCAGTGGGCAAGTGGAGCCACGTTACAGCACCGAATTAGGTTTGGGTGCCGATATCAGCTGGGAAGTTGACTTGTGGAACCGGTTATCCGGCCGAGCTAAAGCCGCCACGCTGGATTTTGAAGTCACTGAGGCAGAATGGCGGGCCGCTCAACTCTCCTTGGCGGCCAGTGTCGCGCGAAGCTGGTTTAATCTTGCCGAGGCACAGTTACAGCTCAACTTGGTCGAACGTCGACTCAGCAACCTGAGCGACAACCTGACCACCATCGAAGAGGATTTCAAGCTAGGGCTGCGAGACGCGCTGGACGTCTATCTTGCCCGAGCCGATGTCGCCGGAGAACAGGCTCGCATCGCCAGTCGTCGTTCGGCGCTTTATGACGCCCGACGTACGCTGGAAGTATTACTGGGCCACTACCCCGAAGGGGCGATTAGCGGTGTTGAGGAACTAAAACCCCTCTCCTCGCCCATTCCAGGTGGGCTACCATCCGACCTGTTAAAACGCCGCCCCGACCTGATCGCCCAACAGAAACAACTGGCGGCCACCGATCAGCGGGCAGCTACCGCCCATGCCGACCGCTTTCCCCGGTTGACCCTGACCGGTAATGTCGGGACAGGCTCTGATGAGCTACATCAGCTGATTCGCAGTGACTATCTGGTCTGGTCAATCTTCAGCGGACTCAGCGCACCACTCTTTGATAGTGGCCGACTGGAGGCCGAAGAGCAGCGAGCCCGCGCCAACGTCACCATCGCCGAAGCCGACTATAACCAGGCCCTATTGACGGCCTTTCAAGAGGTAGAGACCGGTTTACGCAACGAGCAACTGTTGATCGAGCAAGAGCGGGCGCTGAAAGAGGCCGCCGAAGAATCCATCGCGGCGGAAAACCTGGCCTTTGATCAGTACCAGAGCGGCCTGCTTGATTTCATTACCGTGCTGGAATCGCAACGACGCTCCTTTGACGCCCAAAGTAGCGAGATTGTGGTGCGAAACCAACGTCTACAAAATAGAATTAACCTCTATCTCGCCTTAGGGGGGGCATTTATCGATGAATAGACCAATCACTAACCGAATCAACGCCTATCGAGGGAATGTTTGTTAATGAACCAATTAACAAAGCAGAGTTTAAGAGTCCTGTTGCCGCTGCTGGTTTTGACACTCAGCGCTGGCGTTGCCTGGCAGATCAACCAGAATCCGTCACAGCCCCGCAAAGTGCCACAACCTAAACAGACACTACTCAATGTCGAAGCGGTACCGCTGCAACGAACCGCTTACACCATTAAACTCAAAGCCTATGGCGAAGTGCGCCCGCGCACCGACGGCTCGCTAGTCGCCCAAGTGGCTGGCACCCTGACCCAAGTGTCTCACCAGTTTCAGAACGGCGGTTTCTTTGAGCGGGGTGACCTGATGGTAAAGATCGACGACCGCGACTATGTGGCAGCGGTCACCATGGCGGAGTCAGACCTGATTCAGGCACAATTCGAGCTGGAAGAGGAGATCGCTCGCGGCAAACAGGCGGAGGCCAGCTGGCAGCGTATAGGTAAAGGCAACCCCGCTACCGCCCTGGTGCTGCGCAAACCGCAACTGGCGGCAGCCAAGGCCCGTGTTGCATCGGCCCATGCCGCACTGGATCAGACCAAACTGGACCTGCAACGTACCGAAATCATCGCCCCCTACGCAGGCCGAATTCTGGAAAAGAAAGTCGATGTCGGCCAGTACGTAACCGCCAATACCAAGCTGGCCAATATCTATGCGGTTGATTATGTTGAGGTTCGTCTTCCACTCAGCCCTCGACAGATAGAGTACCTCACCATTCCTGAACAGTATCGGGGCAAAGAGAATACGGAGACCCAGGGGCCCCGTGTCGATATGATCGCCCGTCAAGGCCATCAGCGTTTTCACTGGCAGGGAACGATCAGCCGCGCCGAAAGTGCGCTCGATAGCAGTAACCGGCAGCTGTATGTTATTGCCCAGGTCAATGACCCCTATCGTCAGCGCGACGATGGCACACCGCCCCTTAAAATAGGCCAGTTTATCGAAGCAACGATTGAGGCCAATACGCTGAATGGAGTGTTTGTCATTCCTCGCGGGGCGCTCTATCAGGGGAGAACCGTGGTACTGGTTGAGAATGGTCAGCTGGTTCGTCGCGACGTGGAGGTAATTTGGACCGACGAACAAAGTGCCGTGATTAACCATCACTTGCAGGCTGGCGAGTGGCTTGTTACGACCCCATTGGGCAACCCCGTATCAGGTACACGGGTCGCCATTCGCCAACAGACCACCGCCCACACCACTGCAAACGCACCGGAGTAACTGATGCACGGCCTGATTGCCTGGTTTGCCCGTAACCCTGTCGCCGCCAACCTTTTGATGCTGGGCATCTTGGCACTGGGCGGCTTTTCACTGGCAAAACTGATTCCGCTGGAGGTCTTCCCCAGTGTCGAGCGGGATGCGATTAATATCGCCGTCGGTTATAGCGCGGCCTCCCCGGAAGAGATCGAAGAGGGCGTTAGCATTCTGATTGAAGAGGCCATTTTCGATCTGGAAGGGATTAAACAGATTACCTCTAAATCCTTCGAAGGGGCCGGTGTTGTAACGGCGGAAATCGCCGACGGCTATGACAAACGCGACCTGCTCAACGATATTAAGAGCCGGGTCGATGCGATTAACGACTTCCCTGCTGATGCCGACCGCCCCTCTATCGCCATCTCGGAGTATCGCCGTGAGGTCATTAGCGTGGTGGTCTCCGGCAAACAGACCGAAAAAGAGCTGCGCGTCGTGGCTGAGCAGGTACGAGACGAGATCAACAGTCTGCCGGAAGTAACCCAGGTGTTTCTGGAG
>JBFKTM010000133.1:0-7236 GCA_041636295.1 Oleiphilaceae bacterium | reverse complement strand
TGCCTCCATGGTGATTTCTATATGCTCAGACCACGCCACCCGCAAACGAATTTCAGCGAGCAGTTTCTGGTAGAATGCCGGTGATAGCAGGCTGGGAGTTCCCCCTCCAATAAAAATGGAGGTTAGCTCACGATCTTGAATAAACCGGGCATCCAATGCGAAATCGTTAATTAGTGCCTGCAGATACTCTTTTTCCGGCAGCTGCGCGGTGGTATGAGAATTAAAATCACAGTACGGGCACTTGCGAATACACCAGGGCGTATGAATGTAGAGGCTCAGTGGAGGGAGTTTAGAGCAGCTAGACATATGCTACCGAGCGGCTATATTACGGTGCGCGGATAGCTTGCCGATCAGTTCGCGCAGTGCTTTGCCCCGGTGGCTGAGGTTGTTTTTCTCTTCGCGACTGAGTTCGGCAGATGCACAATTGGCATCAGGCACCCAGAACAGCGGGTCGTAGCCAAACCCCTGTTCACCCCGAGGGGCGTCAAGGATCAGACCCTCCCAGCTGCCCTGGCATACGATAGGCGTAGGGTCATGAGGGTGCTTAATATAGACCAGTACACACTGAAAGCGAGCGGTGCGGTCTTCCTGCTTAACGCCGTGCAGTTCACGTAAAAGTTTTTCATTGTTCAGGGTGTCAGTCGCCTCTTCACCGGCATAGCGGGCTGAGTAGATACCGGGAGCCCCTTTGAGCGCATCGACTTCGAGTCCAGAGTCGTCAGCAATGGCTGGCAAGCCTGATATCTTGCTGGCATGACGGGCTTTGAGAATGGCATTCTCGATGAAAGTGAGCCCGGTCTCCTCAATTGAGCAAACATCGAACGCTGACTGAGGTAGCACCTCAATATCTAGCGGGTTTAACAGTTGATTAAACTCTTTCAGTTTGCCTTTATTTCCGCTGGCCAGCACGACTTTCATCAGTTTTACTTCTCTATATTCGACACGATTGTAACGATGCGCTTTCAGCCCCGCCAAGGGCTATTTCTTTTCATTATAAAAGGTTTGGCTAAAGCGCAGCTTCAAGGGTTTTTGCTGCCCCTCCGGCATGGCTGAAATATTAAATGCCAGCACCTCGCCTTGAATATATTGAACCTCGGCAATGTAATAGATGGCATTGCCCTCTTTTACCCGACGAAAACCGAGATGCTGTTGTTGCTGAATATCGTTGATCATCAGCCCCTCAACCTGTGCTGCAGTGGGCTCAAAAATGCCATTTTCGCCTTTTTTAAGAACACTGATATTGATAACGCCCACCGAGCGGCTGCGAACAATGTCGTACTGTTTTGCAACCTCGGGAGTTAAAAAGGTGCTGGCAAAAGCGCTGTAGTGTACTTCGTAATCACCAAAGCTCTCCTTTTGTTCAGCCTGGGCGCCTTGAAAGGCCGTTAATAACAGGGTGCACAACGTGATAATCACGGTAAATGAGCGAGATAACCTGACGAACAGTGGCGTCGCCTGGCGGTGAAGCAGGATTGACGGAGCGATTGCTGACGTGAACATAATACCCCCTTGTCTCGATCTGGGTTTGCCACGAACCAGGCTTAACCCTGTGGCAGTGGCTTATTGGATTTTATACTTGGTTTTACCTTGGTGATGTGTTTGAGTGAAAACACCTTCACCTGGTGACGACCTAGCGAGTCACTCGATAAATTGCAATTTCACCCAGCATATTGGGCCACATATGAATGAACCAACGATGCTGGTGCTCCTTATCCACAACGGTGCGATCAAGGATGTGAATATTCTTTTTGACGCACAGCGCTTCAAAATCCTTAAACGTACAGAGGTGGATATTGGGCGTGTTATACCAAGTATAGGGCAATGCTCGGGAAATCGGCATTCTTCCTTTGCGTAATAAATAGGAGCGTGTACGCCAGTAACCAAAATTGGGAAAGGTAACAATGCACTCTTTGCCCAAACGCAGCATTTCGTCCAGCATGACGTCAGGTTGTCGTAGCGCTTGCAGTGCCTGGGTCATGACCACGGTATCAAAGCGATTGTCCTCAAAATTGGAGAGCCCCTTGCTGTCGAGATCCTGCTCAAGGACGTTTACCCCTTTTTCAATGCAGCTGGTAATATTGGTCGAACTTATTTCCAGGCCGTAGCCATTGACTTGCTTGTTGTTTTGCAAATGTTGTAACAGGGTGCCATCACCACAGCCGACATCCAGTACACTGGAGCCTGGCTGTATCCATTGTTCGATGATTTGAAGATCAGCGCGCATTAGCAGGCCTCCTTGGCAACACGTGTCATAAAGGCACTAAATACATCCATATAGCGAGGCGTTGGAATCAGGAAAGCATCATGGCCGTGGGGGGCGTCAATTTCGGTATAGCTGACATTTTTATTGGCTTTCACCAAGTCGTTCACCAGAATTTCGGAGCGCTCTGGTGAAAAGCGCCAGTCAGTGCTGAATGAAATCACCATAAATCGGCAAAGAGCCTTGGCTAAGGCTTTTTCCAGTTGGCCACCGTACTCCTGGGCCGGGTCGAAATAGTCCAGTGCCCGGGTCATTAGCAGATAGGTGTTGGCGTCGAAATTTTCGGAAAAGCGCTCACCCTGATAGTTCAGGTAACTTTCCACCTCAAATTCAACATCATAGCCAAAATTAAAGGCTTTATTGCGCATATCCCGACCGAATTTCTCACCCATGGAGGCATCGGAAAGGTAGGTGATGTGCCCCACCATGCGGGCCAGCATTAGTCCTTTCTTGGGGATCGTGTTATGTTCGAAGTAACGGCCATCATGAAAGGACGGGTCTGAAGTAATGGCTTTTCGAGCGACTTCGTTAAAGGCGATGTTCTGCGCCGTCAGTTTGGGAGTAGATGCGATAACGACCGCATTACCAAGACGCTCCGGATAGTCGATCGACCATTGCAGTGCTTGCATGCCACCCAGGCTACCACCGATCACCGCAGCCCATTTGTTAATGCCAAGCCGGTCTGCCAGGCGAGCCTGGCTCACAACCCAATCTTTAACGGTAACCACCGGAAAATCAGGGCCATAGGGCGCATCGGTCTGTGGATTGATACTGGTCGGTCCGGTGCTACCGTGACAGCCTCCCAGGTTGTTAAGACTCACAACAAAGAACCGGGAGGTATCGATGGGCTTACCGGGGCCAATACAGCTGTCCCACCAGCCTGGCTTACGCTCATCCATTGAGTGATAACCGGCCGCATGATGATGACCACTCAGCGCATGGCAGACTAAAATGGCATTACTGGCCTCACAATTGAGGCTGCCATAGGTCTCATAGATCAGGTTGTATTCTGGCAGTACTTTTCCGCACTGCAGTGTCAGCGGCTGATCAAAATGAATTGTCTGGGGTGTCACCAGACCGACTGAATCTATCGGTAGTGTATCGGGCATTGGCTCTTACTGGGTGTATGAAAAATAGTGGACAGCGCAGTGTAAATGGCTAGAAGGAGAGAGGCAAGTTTCAAGGAGCAAGTGACAAGAAAAAACTAGTCGTCTATTTATAGACTATTTTTCAGGCACATACTCTCTTGTAACTTGTAACTTGTAACTTGTAACTTGTAACCCCTGACTGTCCCTATCCTGCATAGCCGGTAAGGCTAACGACCTTTTGGTTAAGCTGGGTCGGGGCCGGCTTTCGGAAGTGGCGTTGAATACTTTCGGCTATCATCAGCTGCTTCTGGGTTTCATCAATCAACGACTGTATCTGTTCCCGTTGCGAGCGCGCGTCTTTGTTGCTGCGAGATAGATCCTTAATACGACGTATCTGGTGCTCCAGCAGCTGCTTCTGCTCTAATGTATATTGCATAATGGGCAGTAGAGCTTCGTCAGGCCAGCTCAAGGCTTCGCGCTGAACTCTGTTGTGAACTAGTCTCGCTTCTGCCACTAGCGTGTCGAAGAACCGCTTAATTAAGAGGGTCTGCTCGGTCATGATATTGCGGGGGTCACGACGGAAACTGGTCGCTTTGTTCTTCAGTTCCCTTAGTGCTCGTACATGCTTGGCAATGACAAACGGTTTGGGGTGAAGGTGTCTGGCACGGGTATCTTCGGTATAACGCTTGTAGATGGATTGCACCATTTTCTCTGCCAGTCGTGCCTCACTGGAGAGATTGTTGAGGTCATGATCGATAAAATCGAATAGCTTGCCCATCTCTCGATTCATGCCAATGGTTGTCCAGCTGTCCTTCATGCGGTCGCGGGTTTTTAGAATCTGCTCTTCCAGGCGCTCTTCAGAGATCAGTTTTTGCAGAATTTCTCCCTGTGACTTCATTAGGCGGCGACTGGAGCGAAGGGTAATGAGCTTCTTGTAGTAGAAGTCGTAATCCTGTTGTGTTTTGTCTGTCAGGTTCTTCAGCAGCTCTTTGTTGACCCCTTTGCCCTCATACTCTTCCAGCTGGTCATTAAGTGACTGGGTCCGTGCCGACAAAATGGCCTGGCTGTTCTGCAGCATTCCCAGAATATCGTTGATCAATGTCTTGGTGATCAGCTGCTCCTTCTGGGCAAGAATTCGTCCGCTGATCAACCGCTCCAGTTCTGGTAAGGCACTTTTTTCGTAAAGACTGTGGTCGCCTTTAACCTTACCGATCAGTGCTTGCTTCGCTGACAGAGGGAGAACGTCGTTGACCTCCATGTCCAAGTGATCGGCGGTGTATTGACGCACTTTTTGAATAGAGCTATCGACATAATCGTCACCCTGAAGATCGTCCCACAGCACATCAATTTTATTAAGTACCGCAAAGCGACCGGCGCGGTGGTCTGCATCATCTGTGGTGATGTAGTCTTTCCAGATGGTGAGATCACTGGCGGTCACGCCGGTGTCGGCACTCAGCAGGAAGATTACCGCGTGAGCGTTGGGGATCATGCTGATGGTGAGTTCGGGTTCTGACCCCAGGGCATTCAATCCGGGAGTATCGAGGATTCGCAGGCCTCGTTCCAGTAGCGGGTTCTGCATGCTAATCTGGGCGTGACGCCAAGCCGGAATAATGACTTTGTCTTGGTCTTGTGGATCGTGATCCAGCATATCTTCGTGAAAGCCTAACGATTTAGCTTCTTCTACCGTGACACTATGGGTCTTTGCGACCTCATCGAGACTACGTTTCATCGTCTCCGGGCTGGTAATGTCTAACGTAATGGTCGTCCATTTCTCAGCCTGTTTGGTCAATTGTGCTAGCGTCGATTCTTCTTTGCGGGATTCGATCGGCAATAATTTCAGATAGTTGCTGCCATTTTCACGATCATAAAACAGCTCGGTCGGGCACATAGTGGTACGCCCGGCTTGAGAAGGCAGCATGCGCTGACCGAATTCGGAGAAGAACAGTGCGTTAATTAGTTCGGTTTTGCCACGGGAGTACTCGCCGACAAAGGCCAGTGTGAGTTCGTCTTCCTGCAGAAGTTTCAGACCACGTTGCAGGCGACTGGCGATATCATCCGAATAGAGATCATTGCTCTGCAGCCAGTCTTGATACCTGGCCAGCTCACGGATTAGGTTCTTCTTCCAACCATAATAGGCTTCGACCTGGTGAGAAAGGCTGCCTGTACTCATGCTTGAATCCCCGAAAGTGTACTAAAGATAGTATGGTCTGATTATAAAATGAGCGATGCGGTGCTATCTGTCGATTATAGAAAGAGTTTTCTATCGCGTCTCGCTTCTTTACCGTAATGCCTGTGGGTTTGCTTGTTAGTATAGACGTTATTTTTACGTTGTGGCCAATAAAATTTCAATAAAAACAGAAACATAGTTGGTGAGGGAGAGTGCTTGGAAGTTGATGTGTTTTTATGTAACGAGTTGTTATTTCACGTATTCTTGTGAACTGTTCGAATTTTAGTCAAGTCACCCTAGGGGGGAGCCTTGCCAACGGGACAGTGACTGCGTTGCTGGCAAGGGGGACTAATCGAGTCGTTAAGACCGTCTTAACCGCAAGGCGGCTAAAAGTTGATGCCCAGCCCAACAGAGTAGGAGAGCTGATTGACCATAATGGATATAACATTGAGGATTAGAAATACCAGAATGGGTGACAGGTCTAATCCACCAATCGGGGGTAGAATCTTTCTGAAGGGTTTCATTACCGGCTCGGTTAATTGGTGTAGCAGTTGGATGGCCGGATGATAGCTGCCGGGAGATACCCAGCTAATGATGATGACGGCAATCAGTGACCAGAAATAGATCTTTACCACCAGGCCAAGCAGTGTCACCGCAGACCAGGCTAGCAGGGTCAGTACATTGGGCATTCCGCTTTGGGTGGCAAGTAGTATCATTAAATAGACCAGACATTGTATGATCAATGCCAGTACCAGGGCGGCACCGTCAATACCTCCCCAGCCGGGAATAATGCGCCTTAAGGGTATCAGTAACGGGTTGGTCGCTTTTACCGCAAACTGAGAAATAGGATTATAAAAATCAGCTCTTGCTAGTTGAAGTAAAAACCTGAGCAAAATAATCGTCAGATAGAAACTGGAAAGAATCTGCAACGTAGATACAAGAATCTGCGAGAGCATTCGATGGCTCCTTGCTGTGTCTTTAATGGCGTGGTTTTTATGTTAGTCAGCATAATGGGGGCTTTCGCTCGAAATTTCCAGCCCCCTATGGGTATTAACACCGGTTAATTAGCTATTTGAAGCCGATAATTCAGGGTCAATGCTATGCGGGGTTGGACTTATTCCCCAGTAATTCGGCCAACTCTTTGGAGCGTTGGCTGGCCGCGTAAAGCGCTGCATCAAACAACTCTCGTATTCCCCCCTCTTCAAAGCTTTGAATGGCCTTTTCGGTGGTGCCGCCAGGAGACATCACGTTGCGCTTCAGTTGAGCTGGCTCCAGGTTACTTTGCTTGGCCATTTCCGCCGCACCTAGAATAGTTTGAATGCCTAATCTACGCGCATTTTCCCGGGGAATACCCGCTTTTACAGCCGCTTCTTCCAGCGCTTCCATAATCAGAAAGAAGTAGGCTGGGCCACTACCAGACAGGGCGGTTATCGCATGCATCTGGTCTTCATGTTCAACCCACTCGGTAATGCCTACGGCTGAGAAGATCTCGTCAGCCTGTTGTCGTTGTTCTGTGCTGACCTCCTGATTGGCATATAAGCCAGATGCCCCCTGGGCCACCAGTGCTGGCGTGTTGGGCATGCAACGAATAATGGGTAGTTTTTTCCCCAGCCATGATTGGATATGCTGGGTCTCAATGCCCGCAGCAATAGTGATTATAAGCGGTGTTTTGTCAGCCAGTACCGGTGCCAGATCCAGGCAGACTGCCTGCAAGATTTGCG
>JBFKTM010000132.1:0-7307 GCA_041636295.1 Oleiphilaceae bacterium | reverse complement strand
ATCATTTAAAACATTAAGGAAAGTGCCATGAATAGTGGATCAACATTGCACCATATCGTAATTGTCGGTGGCGGCGCAGGTGGGTTGGAGTTAGCCACCTCTCTGGGTAACAGCATCGGGCGTAAAAAAGAAGCGAGGGTCACGCTAATCGACGCTTGCCTAACCCATGTTTGGAAGCCCCTGCTGCATGAAGTTGCAGCCGGCTCGATGGACTCTAGTGCCAACGAAGTAAACTACCGCGCCCATGCCAAACGACACGGTTTTGAGTTCCAGTTAGGCCGCATGCATGGACTTGATAGAGCCGAGCAGCATGTCAGGATAGCCCCTCTCATGGACGATACTGATACGGTGGTCGTTGAGGAGCGTTGCATTAAATACGACACACTGGTGATCGCGGTCGGCAGCACTGCCAATGATTTTGGCACACCCGGTGCCGCCGAACATTGTATATTTCTCGATAGCCTGGCACAGGCCAGGAAGTTCCACCGTCACCTGCTGAATAACTACCTAAAAGCCGAGTACGATGCCGAGAAAAAACAGAGACACTCGCTCGACATCGCCATTATCGGTGCCGGGGCCACCGGAGTTGAGCTAGCGGCAGAACTCCACCTGGCCTCACAGGAGTTGCCGGTTTACGGACTCAGCCACCTGAAAGAGAAAGACGTACATATCAGCGTGATTGAAGCGGCCGAGCGGATTCTGCCGGCTCTGCCCGAACACCTTTCAAGTGCCGCAACACGGGAGTTAGAGCGACTGAATATCAGTGTATTGGCTGGCCAACGGGTGACCAATATTACTGAAGAAGCGATTGAGCTGGATAACGGCAATCGACTAGAAGCCACCATCAAGGTATGGGCCGCCGGCATTAAAGCCCCTGAGTTTTTAACCCGGCTGGATGGCTTGGAAACCAATCGCATTAATCAGCTCGTGGTACGACAAGACCTCCAGACCACCTATGATAAAAATATCTTCGCCTTTGGTGACTGCGCCAGCTGCCCACAACCCGGTAAAGAGCACCCGGTTCCGCCCCGTGCACAGGCCGCGCACCAGCAGGCGTCAACACTGGTGAAATCAATCAAGAAGCGACTAGCCGGGAAGCAGGCCGTTCCTTACGTCTACCGAGACCGTGGTTCATTGATCTCATTCAGTCGTTATACCGCAGTGGGTAATCTGATGGGTAACTTAACCGGTAAAAACCTGATGATTGAAGGCCGTGTCGCACGCCTGTTTTACATCTCACTCTATCGAATGCACCAGATTGCCCTGCATGGAGTATTCCGAACCGCATTAATCTGGTTGAGTGACAAGATCAACCGGGCGTTGCATCCGCGACTGAAGTTACACTGATTGTTCGCTTTCGACTCCCCTTGCTGTAGCTAGGGGAGTCGATACTAGGCGAGTCGAAAGTTAGATCCGAAAGCGGTGAATCAACTCTCTCATATCTCCGGCCACTTTAGCCAGCCCTGCACTCTGCTCAGCTAATGACTCTGACAAGGTAGAGGTAGACTCTGCATTATCTTTAATTGCAACAATATTCTTACTCACATCTTCAACGACTAAACTCTGCTGTTCAGCGGTCGACGCGATCGAAATATTCATCTCCTGAATATCCTTTACCACACGGGCGATTAAAGATAGCGACGCCTCCATAGTCTGCGAATTCTGGAGGTTTTCGTTAGCTTTGCCCTTACTCAATGTCACGGCGTCCACCGCACTTGTCGTTCCTTTTTGTAACTGAGCAATTAAATCCTGTATTTGCAAGGTGGACTGCTGTGTCTTTGCTGCCAGTCCTCTCACCTCATCGGCGACAACGGCAAACCCTCGCCCTTGCTCTCCCGCCCGGGCCGCTTCAATCGCCGCGTTCAAAGCCAACAGATTGGTCTGTTCAGCAATTTCATTAATAACTTTCACCATTGACCCAATACCATCTACCACCGACTGCAAGCTTCCCAAAGCCTCAGCTGCATGATCAACACCTGCCACTAATTGAGTAACATTAGTGGCAGCCCGGGCGACCGAACTAACGCCTTGCTCGACAGTTTGATTAGCATCTTCAGTGGCAGCAGACGTACGCTGTGCACTTTTTGCAACCTCACAAACGGCTGCTGCCATTTCTGTCATAGCCGAAGCCCCTTGCTCCAACTCTCGCAACTGCGCTTCTATTCGTCCATGTACTTCATGTATCGCCTGCTGATTTTGCGCTACACGAGCGCTCACTAGATTGCTTGACTCATTTACTCGCCCCAGAAGCGTCCGATTTAAGGTTTCCAACATACCAAACGCCGCCATAATCTTATCGCTTTCACTGAAGCCCCCAGTATATAGATATTCATTGATAGGGTTTTCAACAATGGCACGGGATTTAGCGAGCACACCATTCAAGCCACGGCTTAACCACAGCAGTATCCCACTACCCAACGCAAATGATCCCAAAAAACCGGCAAACGAGAGTAAGGTGGAGTCGAACAACGAACCTGCCAATGCGGGCATCAAGGCTATAGCCAATCCCACTATCAACTTAACATTCCAACTGAGACGTATTTTGGGCAACCCCGGTAGTCCTGATCGGCCTTGATTGATATGATCATAGGCTTTCTGGGCTCTCTGCTTCTGCTCCTCAGTTGGTTTTACTCGTACGGATTCATAACCGACAACCTCTCCCTGCTTATATACCGGCATAACAAACGCATCGACCCAGTAGTGGTCTCCATCTTTACAGCGGTTTTTCACAATCCCCCGCCAAGAACGCCCCTGCTTTAAGTTATCCCATAGGTCAGCAAACACCGCAGGGGGGACATCGGGGTGTCTCACCATGTTATGGTTATTATTGACCAACTCATCATGAGAAAATTTGGCTACACGACAAAATGCTTCATTTGCATAGGTTATCGTCCCTTTTAAGTTAGTTGATGAGACCAGCTCTTCATTTGCAGTGAGCACTTGCTCATGGCCTGTTAATGGAAAGTTCTTTTTCATTATCTTCTCAACCCCTGGTGGATCAGGTGCAAATTAGAAAGCTAGCTATTAAGAATTAGATTAAATAGTGGAGATGGTCAACTTATGGCCAAGACTAAAGGGAGCAGTAATTAAGAATAAAAATAGTCTATAAATTGCACTCAGCGACAGTTTGTGTCGTTACAACCCGTACACTCTCTCTTGTAAACAGAAAAAACCCATTTAATCGAGTTTTGGAGAGAGCTATGTTCAGAGTGAATGCATTTACCAAGAAGGGTACCAAGTTCCGTTTTCGTATTAAGAGTGAAAGCATCTTAGATGTCAGAAAGACGTTAGGAGAGATCTTTAAAGACCGAGATATGCACCTGGTATTGGTCGAGCCGTTATAAAGAAACGCGGAACATTAACGTATCAAATTCTATTAACTATGTTGTTTTGTAATATGAGCTGTTTTGACGTTGATAAAGATAATGGGAGTCACATTAAACTCCCATTATCTTAGCTTGTGCTGAAACCGCCTTTATCGGCGCAGCTAAACCGAATACAAGGCCAACTGCTGCTGTAAATGACGCGATAAAGCCGCCAATTCGTCGCTGGTTTTCGCAATTAGCCCGGACGCATCGCTGGTTTCGGATGAGACATCATTAATACTGGTAACATTTTCATTTAACTTTTCAATGACAATACTCTGTTGCTCGGTGGCAGAGGCAATTTGTGTGCTCATATCCGTTACCGAGTGGATATGTTCAACTATTTTACGAATACTCTCTCCCGCACACTTCGCATGGTTTACATTGTCATCAGCCAACGATTTACTCAGCATCATTGAGGTGACAGCATCTTTAGCACTTAACTGTAACCGCTTTATCATATTTTCAATTTCTTCTGCCGACGCCTGTGTACGAGATGCCAGCGAACGCACTTCTACCGCCACCACCGCAAAACCACGCCCGGCCTCTCCGGCTCTCGCCGCTTCGATCGCCGCATTTAAGGCCAGTAAGTTAGTTTGTTCCGAAATGCTCTTTATAACGTCCAATACAGAACCGATTTCCGTACTGAAGGAGTCTACCTGAGTGGTGGTATTCATCGCCTGCTCTATCTGATCAGCCAATGAGATTATCGCTTCAATCGTTCGGTTAACATCATTACTACCCTGGCTGGCCTGCTGATCAGCCAGACTTGACGACTCTGCAGCATTCAAAGCGCTGCCGGCCACCTCCTGGATAGTCATAGATATTTCATTCAGTGCAGCGGCAAGCTGATCGGTTTCGCTATGCTGCCGAACAATACCCAGTTTGGTTTGCTCCGTCGTTACTGCCAGCCCTTCAGAGGTATCATTCATGGTCAATACGGCATCCCTGGCACTGCTGATCATACTGCGAAGCTGGTCAGCTGACGCATTAAACTGTTTAAATAGCAGGCCAAACTCATCCTTATAATCCAATGGTACCGAGACTTTAAGGTTGCCGGCGGCCAGCTCTTTCATAGCCATGCCAAAACGCGATAACGAACCGTTAATTCTTCGCGTTATCACATAGCCCAGCAAAGACATCAATATCACAACCACAATAGATACCACACCGAGTGTCCAGCGGCTCTCGCTAATCACCTGGTTAGCCTGTTTATAGGTCGCCCCTTGCAGTTGGGCAGCAAAACCCGACAATGCATCCAGCTCATTGATGACTTTGCGTTTATCATTGGCCACCTTCTGATGCAGTTCATAGACCTGTTGTTTTAAGTCCAGCAACTGTCTCGACTGCTCCAGAATGGCGTCTTGTCGTCCCGAGATAAGTCCTGCCAACTGTTCCAGTTGTGCCTCAAACCCCTCCAGAATTTCGATGGCCTCTTCATCAAACCGGCTATCTTTCAAGCCAGACACCGCTCTGCGCGTATCACTCACCAACTGAGGAATAATATTACTCTCATAACTGACCAGAAGATCTTGATTGTCGGTATGCGCAATACGCTGGGTAAGATCGGCCAGTCGCAGTACGTTACGCTGAATTCGGCCCGCCTCCAGCTGTGCATCGGCAAGATCCCCCGATACCGACTGCATCGCTAACTGACTGATCAGATCGCTATCTTCATTTTTCAGTGCTCGTTTTAACTGCCGGTTCAGTCGTTTCGCGGCAAAACGTGATTTTCCAGCGATCAACTCCGCATTTTTTTGGATCTCATCGACCGCTTTATTTACCCGTTCGATCTGATTTAATTTGAGGCCCTGCAGTGTTAACCGTTGTTGGGCTAAGTCGTAACTTTGTCGATTCAATCGAATCAAGTCATTAAAGTGCTCCTGCAAGCCATCCGTCACCTGCTGCGCCTCAGCGTTATCTGCAATGGCCTGCTTTAAGTCCGCAATAGCCTGTTCAAATAACAGCACATCCTCAAATGTCGCGGTGGTCGACTCAAGGGCATCAAGTGTGTTCGACTTCTGAATCTGTTCCCCTTGGTCAATAAAGCGGGATACCACTACAAAGCTCTCGTAATTGGCTTTTGCGATTGGCACCACCCGACCGGTCAGTTCACCGATGCTTTGAGACAGATCCCGGGTGGCATGGAACCCGGTGAGCGCCAACACCAAGGTGGCAAAGGCTCCCAAGAGTATCCAGGCCAATAGTTTGGCACGTACTGATAGATTAAACCTGCTCATGATATTGACCCTCCCTGTCTTACCCTACTTAACTGACAATTGATTCCACTCAAAACTGTTAAAACCATTGTTTTGAATCATCGTCGGCCAGACCTGATGGCTGGCCTGATGCTCATCAGGACTATAGGAAATAGGCGTACCAATGCCGATATCCAGATCTTTTATCTGCTCCAACCCGGTGACGATCGACTCGGCATTGATCTCATTGCCCGCATTTTTTATCCCCTCGACAAACACCTTGGCCGCCAGATAACCTTCCAGCGATGCAAAACCGAACTCCGCAGACTGGTCATAACGCTGAAGGTCGGCCTGGTACTCCTTAACAGCTGCAAGATCGGCTTCATAGTGAGGAACGACTTGGGTAATAATGACCCCCTCTGAATTATCAGGGCCCAACGCCTCCTTTAACGCCACACTGCCAACAAAAGAGACATTCAAGAACAGCGCGTCTGGCAGATCCTGCTTGGCCAGCTTAATAAACTTGGCACAGGGGCCATAAGCTCCCACCATAATGATCGCCTTCGGCTCTATTTCTGCATCAAGAATGGCAATCAGGGCATCTTCTACATTGAGTGTATTTCGCGTATAACGACCATGGGAGAGTGCCGAGCCATGGCTAAAGCCTTTGCGTTGCAGGGCCTCAATTGCGCCGTTATAGCCGGCATCGCCATATCCATCATTTTGTGTAAAGAAGGCAATCTCTTCAGGCCGAATGCCGGCAGCCAGCAAACCATCGACCATGGCAGCGGTCTCTTCGGCGTAACTTGCCCGGTAGTTGATGATATAGCGGTCAGGTGGCGACTGCCTCAAAACCCCGGCGCCGGTATAGGCACCAAATAACGGTACGCTTTTTTCATTGGCAATGGGCACGGTCACGATGGCCGTCGGTGTCCCCACATTACCGATAACCGCAACCACCGATTCCTGGTCGATCAATGTCCTCATATTCGGGGCTGCTTTGGCAGGCTCATAACCATCATCCAGTGCGATCAAAGTCAGTTTATGGCCGTTAACGCCTCCCGCATCATTGATTCGCTTAAAGTAACTCTCAACACCTAATTTAACATTCTGCCCAAGCGCCTGAGCCGGGCCACTGAGAGCGGTCGACATGCCCACTTTAAGCTCGTTGGCAATAGGTTGAGCACTGAAAAGAGACAAAACAGCAACAACAGACATAGCGAATCGTAGAGTTAACATATCGTTCCTTCCTTATGTTAGGTATGACAGCGGGTATTTGAGACAGACTTAATAGCCCGAGTCTATGTAGAGAAAAAATCGATTTTTCGTCGTTTCGACAGAAATAGGGGAGATACTTGAGGACAACAACATTTACTCACTCCTTGCATTCCTTTCACCAAACCTTGGCGACACATGCCTTAAATAATCATTATTTAAAGCAACTGCGAGTCAAATAGATGTATGACTATTACATTCCGGTTTTTTGAGTTTAGATGGGGGTTATGGGGAGTCAAGAAACCGGTTAATTTTTAATCATTAGATTTGTAACGGTTGTCATATTTACCATTACAGTCGTTATCAATAAGTAGTCATCAATAATTGACGAGAGAAGCAGAGAGGAGGTTAACCTTATGATTTTAAAGCCCAACAAACCGGACGACTTGTTGGGCCAAGTACAGTTAAGGCGTTTCAATACCCACAATTAACCAAGGGGCATTATCAGCCGTCGTGTCTCGCTGAAGGT
>JBFKTM010000131.1:0-7308 GCA_041636295.1 Oleiphilaceae bacterium | reverse complement strand
GCACTGCCGATGAGTGCCACATCAGCCCCATAACGGGCGGCTTCCTCCCGATCCAGTTCCAGTTGCCACTCAATACCCGGCAACGGGCGGTTATCTTCAACATCCTTGAATCCACCTAGCTGCGCCATTGCCTCTCGCACCCCCGTTACCGTTTGATCAATATTCTCCTGGAATAGTCCTCCCACTTGCAGCTGAATGGGTTTGCCACCGGACGGTCCATTGTCTTCTTTGCGGAATTCCAGTTGAATACCCGCCAAGTCGGCTGTCTTGGTTTTCATTTCATCCAAAATAGTCGAAGCCTTGCGGCGTTGCTTCCAATCCACAAACTGGAACTGAATCGAGCCGATCACATCGCCAGAGACATTACTGTCGGCCCGGTTATAGGAACGGGCATAGAGTGATTTCAGCTCTGACATGCCCATCAACCGGCGCTCGACCGTTTGTAACAACGCATCTTTCTCGTAGATCGACAGATCACCCCGTGCATGCACCAGCACCTGGGCCGTTTCCGGCTCGACATCAGGGAAGAACTCCACCCCTTTGCCCCAGATGCCATAGGCCCAGTACGTCACACCAATGGCCATCATGGTGGCGAGCAAGGTCTTGGCGGGGTGTTTCAATAGCCCCCTCATTAACCTGACATATCCACCGGTTAACTCGGTTCGCTTACTCGCGGAGGTATCCGTCCCGGTATTAGGGTGACGTTCAGATTTGCTACCCGAGCCCCCCATCCAGCTGCCTAACACCGGCATAAAGATCAACGCCATAAACAACGAAGCCAACAGGCAGATCATCACCGTAATTGGCAGGAATTTCATAAATTCCCCCACTGTACCTGGCCAGCCAATCAGGGGCACAAACACCGCCAGCGTCGTTGCCGTGGAGGCGATAATGGGCCAGGTCATACGTTTTGACGCCCGCGCAAAGGCCTGTTTCGCCGTCATGCCCTGCTCAAGATTACGGGTCGCTAATTCTGTGACCACAATGGCCCCATCCACCAGCATACCCACCACCAGTATCAAGCTAAACAACACCACAATATTCAGGGTAAAGCCCATAAGATAGATAATTAGAATACCACTCAGGAAAGAGGCCGGAATTGCAATGCCCACCAACAGCGAAGAGCGCATGCCGAGGGCACCAACAATCACAATCATCACCATGACAATGGCGCTGGTCACGTTGTTCTGCAAGTCCACCAACATGTCCTTGATTTGCCCCGACTTATCGAGAATATAAGTCTGCTCTAGTGAGCTCGGCCAGTAGGGGCGTTTCTCTTCAACAATGGCTTTAACCTGAGCAATCGTTTCAATAATATTCGCCCCTACCCGCTTCGAGACTTCCAACGAGATGGCAGCACCGCCATTAACCCGTGCAAAACCCTCAGGGTCTTTAAAAGTACGTCGAACAGTCGCCACATCTCGAAAACTGACGACCGTATCGCCCACCACCTTGATCGGCAGTGCCAGCATATCATCTAGATCTTCGATCACTCCCGGTACTTTCATTACCTGGCGACCACTGCCGGTATCCAGTGACCCTGCGGCGACCAGCTGATTGTTTCGCTGTACGATCTGCAGCACCGATTCAAAGTCAATGTTGTAAGTTTCCAATATCAACGGATCAACAATAATCTCTAAGACCTCTTCTCGGTCTCCACCAATATCAACCTCCAGCACTCCAGGCAGTGCTTCCAAGTCGTCCTTCAGATCACGGGCAATACGCAGCAACTGCCGCTCAGGAATAGGCCCGGACAAACTCATGGACAACACCGGAAACAGTGCCACATTGACCTCGTGCACCTCTGGCTCCTCACCGCCGGCCGGAAGCTTAACCTTGGCCAAGTCAACCTTTTCGCGAACATCCTGCAATGCAGTCGCGCTATCAAAGCCGGCATCGAATTCCAGCGTAACCGAGGCATGATTTTCGCCAGCGACGGACTTCATCTCCTTGACACCTTCGATAGATTTAAGCTCTTTCTCCATCGGACGCACCAGCAAACGTTCGGCATCTTCCGAGGAGATGCCATCATGGAACATAGAGACATAGATAATAGGAATGGCAATATCCGGTTCTGACTCCTTAGGAATAGAGCTATACGCCGCAATACCACTGACCATCAAAAACAGCAGCAGTAACAGGCTCGCCCTGCGGCGATCGATAGCCCAGTCGACCCAGTGCATCATGATCTTATCCCTCTTCACCGGCAGCCAATACCGGCGCCACAGCCTGACCTGGCGAGACGAACCCCTGACCAACCGTGATCAGGCGGACACGAATTGGCAGCCCTCTGACCCAGACGCCATCCAGATCACTGCGTAAAATATCGACCGGATAGACGATAACCCGATTATCACTATCGACCCCTTTAACCTGTAACTCCCCACTGGCCGCCAGATCCAGCAAGGCCGGAGAAATACGGTGGGCAGAGGCCAGCGCCAACTGAATCGAAACGGCAGCACTCTGGCCAAAATAATCAAAGGCCTGTCGGCGAGCAACCTTGGCTTCCAATCGATAGGTTCGCGTGTCCGGGTCGGCATTGCTGGACAGGTACACGATCTGCCCATGCAGCACCCCACCCCCTAATAGTTGAGCAGATACCGGCATATCAAGGGCCAATTTCGCAATATGTTGCTGCGGTACGTTAGCGGTAATCAACAGATAACTATCATCAACCAGGGTGCCGACCTTATCACCCGGCACCAGATAGGCTCCGACCTCTTCGTTCAGATCATTGAGAATGCCGCTAAACGGGGCCACGATACGGGTATTGGAGATCTCCACTTCAACCTGCTTCACCGCCGCCCGGGCTGCCGCCAAATGCGCCTCGGCCTGTTTATGTTGATTATCTGAGATCATCCGTTTCTGCTTTAATGAAGCGCTGGCGGCAAGGTCAGCTTCCCGCAATGCCAGTTCTGCCTTGGCCTGTTCCAGACGGGCCAGTCGGTCACTCAAATCCAGTTGAATGATCGTGTCCCCCTGGGCCAGCCGTTGACCTTTTTTCGCGACATGTTTCAGCACACGACCACTGACTTCGACCCGCAACTCCACATCACGGGCCGACTCGACCTGGCCTTGCAGTTTGATTTCATTGGCGACATCCGATGCGGTCAGATCACTTACGGTCACCCGCATGGCAGGCATGGTCGCTATCGACTGTCCGGCCTCCCCTTTGGATGCAGTCACCGGCTCGGTACTGTTGGCCAAAGTGCCGGATAACACCCAGCCGAAGGCGGCAAAAGCCAGGATAATAGATACCAACACTGATCGATTCATAGCATCTCCGCAGTAATAGACTGTTTCAATTTCAAGAGCTTCAAATTACACCATCATGACTAACAGTCTGTTTGTGACTAACAGTCACAAACAGCTAAAAAAATGTTCCCGGCGGTTTATCCACCCGGTACCGGTTTCAGAGCCATCACCCCGGCGACCATATACTCACTAATGACATTTACAAATTCGGCTTGTTCCATCTCACCATAGAGACTCACTTCACCGTTCCAGATCATCGCCATCGCCCCATCAAATGTTGCCTCCAGGCCGATCACCAAGTGCTCCAGTGGTCGTTGCGGAATCAGCCCCTGCGCGATACCAGCCTCCATAATTCCAGCGATGAACTCCTCAAAAGCCTGATCCATCGCATCAAATGCCTGTCGTAGCTTCTCATTGAGCCGTTCCCGAAAGTCACCCCGCTTACAGTAATAGCTGACGCGAGCGAGTGGCGGATTTGACAGAAACAGCTGGAATGAGACCCTGATCACCTCCCGCAGTATCGCGTCCACCGGCTGGCGTTGATCGATCTCTTTGAACACAGCCAGTAAACGGTCACTAAAGTCCAACGCAATATGGGCATAAATCTCCTCTTTGCAGGAGAAGTGTTTATACACCGTGCCTTTGCCGATTTCCGCGCGCTTGGCGATCTGTTCAACCGTCACCTGCTCCCAGTCTGAACGGTCAAATAACTCGATAGCCGCTGCCAGAACGTCTTGTTCTCGACGGGCAAACTCACGCTCTTTACGAGACAAATTACTCATATTTATGCAACTCAACCTATGATAATTCAAAACTCATAGTCAAAATGTGACCAGCAGTCACAATTTTAGATCATCATTGAATTTTTTTAAACCACAAAGACTGGTTAATTCCAATCCAGAACGTTTTTTCGTGTTTCCGGATAAGAACTAATTACTTCGCATCCAGATATGACTATTTTTAGCGTAGGTCGGGTTTCGCCTAGAGCGCCTACTTTTGGTAACCCGACAATGATTACTGTTAAGATACTGATTTGTCGGGTTAAAACCCGACCTACAACGGCACATTTCTCAAAAGTTCGGTATTTATGGATGGAAGCTAATTACTTCGCTATATCTGAAAAAGTCGCCTGAAGCAGCGAGGCCAGATCCTGCGCGGCCAACTCAATCTCCAAACCGCGTCGCCCGGCACTGACATAAATTGTCTCGAACGTTTGCGCACTGCGATCAATCACCGTTTTTAATCTTTTCTTTTGACCGAGCGGGCTCACGCCACCAAGCACATAACCTGAAGAGCGTTCGACGGCTTTGGGATCTGCCATATTGGCCTTTTTGGCCCCCAGTACGGCCGCCATCGCTTTGAGATTCAACTGACACGAAACCGGAATGACCGAGACGGCCAGGGTGCTGCTATCTAACTCAACCACCAGGGTCTTAAATACCCGGTCTGCACACAGATTTAACTTCTCAGCAGCCTCTTCGCCATAAGAAGCCGCCTTTGGATCGTGTTCATACTGATGTACGGTATAGCTAATTTTTGCCTTTTTGGCACGGTTAATCGCCGGTGTCATGAAATAAACCTCTCCCCCTCTGACTAAATTAAGCGCTTAAATTGATCTAAACCAAGTCAATAAGCAAATAGATAATTAAGATATTAACTATCTATTTTTGCGTCTACCCACCAGATTTTGTCTATACGGAGACAACAATGAACAAAAAGCTAAAAGCTTTTGCGCTTGCATTCCTACTTTTAACCTTAATTACAGCAATTCTGCTTGGCTTCACCCTTGGACTGACGCACCCACTGCCGTGGATTTTCATTGTTGCACTGGTGATTGTCATCGTTCTGAATAAGAAAATGACTGAAAGCCAGTTTGTTACCTGGAAAGACGAATACAGTGTTGGTATCGAATCTATTGATAATGACCATAAAATGTTGTTGAAACTGATTAACCAACTACAAACGTCATCGCTCTACTACACTGGGGAAGACTTCGATAAAGAGGCTTTAAACGAGCTGATCGAGTACACCAAGTTCCACTTCGCTCGTGAAGAGAAGATGATGGAAGAGAATGGTTATCCTGATTTCGAAGCTCATCGACAGCAGCACCGTGACATGACCGAAGAGGTCATCAGCAGGGTGAAGGCTTACGAGGCCGATAGCGAAAAAACCGTTGACGACCTGCTGGACTACCTCAAGAAGTGGCTGATCAACCACATCAACGGAACCGACCAGAAGTACAGCAGCTTCTTACGAGATAAAGGCGTTAAATAGCCCATATCATTGCGTCATATTGTGTCTATACTGTATCAGGTAGTTTATTAAGTTAATTACCATTGCCTGATACTGTTAGACACACGAGCTTGCCAATGACGCAGTCTAAAGACAAACCACCCCCAACTAACGTCGACCCCGCCAAGCCGAAGCTTTCATTCTGGCGTACCTTAGTCAGTGTGCTCTATGCCTTAATTGGCGTGCAAGACCGCAAAAATGCACAGAGCAGTCTCGAAGAGGGCCATCTTGGCCTGTTTATTTTTGTCGGCATACTGGTGGTCAGCGTCTTCGTGATGGCTATCATGTTTGTTGTACATCTTGCGATCACCAAAAGCAGTATATAAACCGCGAATCACGCTCCTCTCCACAATTTCCTATCAAACCATTGTATCTCTAGCCACGATTCCGGTAGATTAATTCTCTATAAGTATCCGATAAAGGATTGATCAACAACTGACATTTTATGCTACTAAAAACCCGCTTCTATCTCCCACCACTGCGTGAACAATCGGTCTACCGTTCTTCGCTGCTCACGCGACTGAACCAGTCGGGGGGTGGTCAGCTGGTGGTGATCGCGGCACCCGCCGGTTATGGCAAATCAACCTTATTGAGCCAGTGGCTACACCATTTCCCCCATACCTTTTCATGGCTGACGCTCGATCATTCCCATAACAACCCGCTGCAATTCTGGCGCTACATTCTTAATGCACTACAGAGTATTCAGCCGACGGTAGGCGTCGAAGCCAAGCGACTCATTGAGCAGCAGCGCGCCATTCCAATGCAGGATATCGTCATCTCACTATTGAATGATCTTGACCTGCTCAGTACACATGTCAGTAGCCATAGCCGCTCAACTGATGCCATTTCACTGGTACTGGACGATTTTCATCTCCTGGAAAACCAACAGCTACTAGATCTCGTCAACCTGTTTCTTGATCACCTCCCATCGGGCATCCGCCTGGTAATCACCTCTCGCGAAGAGCCGCCGCTAGCACTGGCAAAACGTCGCGCCAACAATCAGCTGATTGAACTGACGTCACAAGATCTGGCATTTAACCTGGCAGAGTCGCAGCAGTTTTTCGCCGATGCAATGGCACTTGAGTTGGACGAAAATACGGTAGCGAAGCTATTACACGGTACCGAAGGGTGGGTTGCGGGGCTGCAGCTGGCGGCCCTTTCACTAAAAAGTGGCAATAGTAAGACGGAAGCACTGGTTAGCAGCCCCGCCCTTGATCGCCATATTGAAGACTACCTGTTCGAAGAGGTGTTCGCTCATCAAGCCCCCGAGTTGCAAGCCTTTCTGGTAAACACTTCGCTGGTTCCTCAATTCTGCGCAAGCCTTGCCAACGCCATAACGAATACCCACAACAGTCAACAACTGCTGCTTAGGCTGGAACAGGCCCATCTGTTTCTGGTACCACTCGATAATCACCGTACCTGGTATCGCTATCATGACCTTTTTCGGCAATTTTTATTGCAACAGTTCCAGAGTCTATCGCCTGCAACCCGTATTGCCTGCCAAGGTAACGCCGCACTCTGGTATGAACAGTTTGGCTATCCGGTGGAAGCCATTGAGCAATATCTGGACTGCCAACAGTGGGATTCAGCTATTGCCCTGATTCGCGAGTTGACGCCCGAAATCATGGATGCAACTCAGTTTGACCTGTGGTGCGACCGCTTTCCCCCATCAATAGCCGACGCGGCGTTAGCTCTGCGAAGTGTCTTGCCTGCCAGTGCCGCAACTAAAAGTCCTCCTCCGGAAACTGCCACCACCCCGCT
>JBFKTM010000130.1:0-7330 GCA_041636295.1 Oleiphilaceae bacterium | reverse complement strand
TTCGGCGATAGCGAACCGTAGGCATCAACGAGAATCAATACGTCATTGTTTGAGAATTCGAGCTGGTCACTGTCTAACTGACGAAAGTGCCCTCGCAACTCCACGTCGATCCCCAGCTGCTCCAGATACTTTTTAGCCGCCAGAAAAGGTTCTTTTCTGGCCTCCTCGGTAGGGCCTAGATCGACCTCTTTTTCTACCCACTCGATATACTGATAGGCCCACACGGCTGCGGCAGCAATCAGAACCGTACCGATCAGCAGCCACCAGAATCTACGCCGCGTCATGGTGGCCCCCTTTGCTCGCTACCGCATCCTCTCGGTTGCCCGTCAATTCCTGTTGGGCGATCGACGCGGACTCTTGCTGTGACGCCGCAAACAGGGCCGCCCACCTATCACAAAGTATCGACAGCTGATCTAACGCCGGAAGTTGATGACCATAGGCCAAACGCTCCCACAGGGCGGTTAGTCGTACAAAATAGACCGTGACCTCTGTGCCGGTCTGCTGACGAACCCGGTTAACACAATCTTGCTCGGTATCACTCTGTTTAAAGGCCAGTTGGTAGTGGTGGATCAGACGGGAGAGCGTACCCCGGTAGAGCAGGCTAACCGCTTCCCGTGGCTGGTTGTTATGCCAGAGCGCTAACACTTCTGCGGGAATATCATCGGGCAGCGATTGCTGCGAGACATCAAGATCAAACAGCGTTTCAGGTAGCGCCGTCTTCTCGCTGCGACGTCGCGGCAGCGAGAAGGAGACAATGGCATTCCGATAACGATAGATCAACAGCAGGATAATAACCGCCAGCGCCAGCCAGAGAATGGCTTCTAATGATGAGGCCAGAAACAGCACAGTCTTTTTCAGCCACTCCGGCACATCAGGCATCGTGGCGTCGTTACTCTTGTCAAACTCCGGATTCCAGTCTGCCACAAACTTTGGCATTCGTTCAGTTTTACGCTGGTGAAAATCATCGCCCTGTAACACCTGTTGGATATCCGCCTTGGCATTGGCGGTAGAGTAGCCTTCTGTCGACAGCTCCGGTATCAATTCGGGAAGCGGTTCAGAATGGGATTCCGTCAGTGACTCGGAAACGAGCGGGGCCTCATCAGCCATCAGCGGTGGAGGTGTAAATAGCAGAGCGGCGCTGAACACTGTCACCAGAAATGACATCGAAACCGCCGTTGTCTGGCCATAACGACGGCTTTTAGCCGACTGCGCTGCACGGGCCTTTAACCGGCGAAAACTAAGCTCAATATCCCAGCCTTCCAGCAAAGTTCGGCGATTGAGATATAACGCGAAGCCACCCGCCACATAAAAGGGCGCAAACAGTGTCATCGCCACATAGAATAGTGAATCCGCCACATAGGGTGCCTCCAGAAATTCACTAAAATTCAGATCCAGCTGCTGCGGCAGCAATATTACAATGGCCGCCACCAGCGAAAACTCGATGATGGCCTCAAGGTGAATGCCAATGATGGTAAGCCAGCTTGCCACGCTGCTGGTCTTATCGCGGTGTAAAATATTGAGACGCCGGCTTCGCTCGGCTCCTTTCAATCCTTCCAGCTGCATCACCGCCAGATCCAAAGAACGGGTCGGGCTCAGCCGACGCCAGGTCAGCGATTGCAGTAGTTGCATCCTGCCATAATGGCGAAACGCAGCAACTGTTTCGCGCCACCCCGGGCACTCGCCAAACACGGCGCGACTTAAAATAAAGAGATGAGTACGCTCGAATAGTGGTTTCAGCCACCAGAGGATAACACCCGTCCAGCCATTTCCATCAAACAGCCACAGCAATAGCAAAAACAGCGGCAGGGTGACTACCAGCCACGACAGGTAGAGGGTCTTCCACCACTGGCGAACCATCGTAAAACCCAGGTCGACCGCTTCATAGCCATTGCGTGGACGCGCCACAAAAACCATACTATCGGGATTCATGACGTCTCCCGGCAAAACCAAAATAGAGGGCAACCAGCACCCAAAGTGTGCCGCCCACCCCGTACTTCACCAGTGATGGCAAAGCCGAATTGGATGACCAGAAGGCTTCGACGAAGGCGGCCAGTAGCAACATCAGTATCACCCCGTACATAATGGCAACCGACTCCCGTGCCGTCTCTTTCAACGCCTGAATACGCGTCCTCAAACCGGGCGCAATTACCGCGAACCCCAATTTAATACCGGCAGCCCCGGCAAAAGTAATGGCCGTCAGTTCAAAAGCACAGTGGCCCACCACAAAGGTATAGAAGGTTTCACTGTAACCCAACGTGGTCAGGTGGCTAGCCAGTGCGCCAAAAATAATGCCGTTGTAGAGCAGAAAGAAAAGGCTGCCCAGGGTGAACAACAGTCCGGTCGCAAAGGTTCTGAAGGCAACCCCAATATTGTTGGCAATATAATGACCAAACATCATGACATCGGTATCGGATTGGCGGTCACGGCCGATACGGTCTGCGCTGGGGTCGTACATCGACTCGAAACGAGCCACGTCATGGGGGTCAAAAACGTTGTAGATCAGATCAGGGAATGCCATAACCAACAGAAATAACAGCAGGGTGGGCAAATAAAAGAGTGCCGATGCGATCCATATATAGGTCCAGTTCTGGCGAATCGCCTGAGGAAATCCAACGGTTATAAACTGCAGAAAACGGTAGAGGAAGACACTACGATACTGATACAGCTGCCGATGCCCGCGTTTCATCAACTCGTTGAGCTGCTGTATCAACTGTGGGGAGTAGCCTCGTGTCTTGGCCACCGAGAGGTGGTGGCAGATTAACCGGTATTTGGCAGGAAATTGTTCCACCGATTGATGAGAGTGCTTAGACTCCAGCTCATCCAGCAAGCGCGAAAAGTCCTGCCACTGTTGCTGATTTTTTTGCTCAAACAACGCTTGTTTCATGGCTTGCTCGATGTCCCTATCAATTCATTGGAGATCTCATGCAGCGCTTCTACCGCCTCTTGGCCCTGTGCGTTGGTAACCGGAGATAGGATATTGGCCAACTCCAACTGCCGCGCTTGCGACAAACCGGCAGCCCGCTGGGAAAACTGAATAATCGCCTGCTGCTCAAACAGTTTGAACGGGATGGGTAAGGGGCGACGCTGGCTGTGCTCTGCGGTGGAGTAGACACTGGGCACATCTTCATGCACCACCAGCGTATCAGCTGCCAAGTCACCCAGACGCCTGAACTGACCGGACAGCACCATGGTAGTCAACCCGGTCAAATAGCCTAACGGTAAAAAATCGACCACCCGTAATAGATTTCGAATCAGTGAACTGGAAAATCGCACCGGGGTGCCGTCTTGCTGAATGACCCGCAGTTTCATCAGTTTCTTACCCGGCGTCGAACCATTAACAAACGACTCGAAGATAACCGGATAGAGCCATTCCAACACAAAAGCGAAGATGGAAAGTACCCCTGCGCCCAGCTTACCAAGCCAGCCAAGCAGTATCGCCAGCAGGATAAAAATACCTGCGCGGATCATAAAATCAATGAGGTAGGCGAGCGACCGAATAATGATACCCGCAGGCACCACCACCAGATCAACCCCTTCTGGGGTCTCTATTGTTTCTGAAGTATCGAGCATGCTGTGTTAACAACGGCCTTATTATTAATTTAGCGCTCTATCATAGCCATTTTGCGAGTAATACACAGGCCCAACAAATGCGTGGCCGCCTATCAGGCTAGCGAAGAGATTGACAGCATTTTACAGGTCTCAGCCAAAATGCCTATAGGGCGCAGCATTGATGAGGCACCTATTTTAAGAAAACAATAAAATGCTAGACTGGTGTAGCAATTTAAGCTCTTGGTTTAGAGAACTAGACTTGATATTCAGGCAGTACTTCGACCAAAGGCGTTATTGAACGACCGTAACTTGTAGGCAGCTTCGGACGCAAAGTGAACTGTTTTAACATCCGACTAACACCACCAATTGCGTCATCCAGAGTCCACCACCGGCGTCATCCTGCGGCTTGACCGCAGGATCCAGTAATTGCACCATACAAGTCGATCCACAAGGGATTTTCTTTCTCGATCAACTCAATTTTCCATTGCCTTTTCCAGAGTTTTAAACGCTTCTCGCGTTTAATTGCCGACTCTACGCAATCGTGTTTTTCGTAATATACCAAGGTATGAACAGTATATTTTTGAGTAAAGCCTTCGACTAAGCTGCTCTTATGCTGCCATATTCTCTGAATAAGGTTTGAAGTTACACCAACATAAAGTGTTCCATTTTTCTTCGAAGCTAAGATGTATACGTAAAATTCCTTTTTCATTTTTAGTTCCGTATATGGATCCTGCGGTCAAGCCGCAGGATGACAAGATGGTGGGTGGGACCTAGTATCTGAGGTATTGGCAGCTTATGGAAACTGAGAAACCAATCCCTCCATCCGTTTTTTAGCAAAAGCCCTCAAAACGTACTAATGCCCGTCGCCTCCATTAGTCGATACAACGTTCGCTTGATGGCTGAGTGTTCAGCGTACAACTCATATTCAGCACTGATTCTCATACCCGTGGCGTTGCACCATAGCGTTTCAACATACTCATTGACTTGATGGAAAAACGGCGAATCGTTGTTACCAGTCACCACTACATCAGTCTCCAGGTTAAAATTCTCTAGATTGCGGCGGGTAAAATTGGCGGAGCCGCTTATCAGGCTTGCGCGTCGATCAGTAGCAGACTGCACATACATCATCTTGGTATGGCACTGCTCACCATGGGTATCGCACCAGCGCACAGCGATACCAGATTCCGCAAGCTCCCATGCCACCGGGCGGTTCGGAATACCTTTTTTAGGGAAACCAAAGGCATCCTTATTGGGGTCTAACAGCACCCTCACTTGCACCCGCCGTAAATGAGCCTGTTTCAGTGTTTCGATAATCTCCCTATCAGACAGATAGAACATCACCAGCACAATGAGGTCTCCGGCACGGCAACGCGTTATGCATTTCAACAACGCCTCTTTTATGCACTTCTCGGTAACAACCTGCAATGTTGTACCCTGTTCAGACTGAACCGGGTTGTCTATAGCCGTTTCCTGATAGTGAGTAATGAGCCTTTCAAGTCTTTTACTTAGGCCTTGCTCAGGGTTTGAAGAGTCTAATACCGGCAGCTCGGATCTGAGCAGATCTAACACCGCCCTACCGCAGAAACGCACCGCCTGGTTGTGATGTGCCGAGCTGCCATCATGGGGGTTGCCGGACGTTACCAGTCCAACCCAGTCAGAGCCATCATCGGCCACTAACACTTTTCTGTGGTTAGCCTTGAAATTAAACATGGCCAGATAGCTGAATAGCGACACACGACCTTCGCCAAAGGGATTTGGTAGCAACCCGCCATGTTGACGTTTCAGTACTTTTCGTAACCCTCGCCAAAAGAACGAATAAAGAGCATTACTGTCTGGCAGGGCGTCCAGATTAGTCTCAACCACGTCTATACCCGCCGCTGCCAAGCGCTCAAATTGAGCGGACCGCACCCCGCCATAAACCGTATTGATAGGGTCGGTAATCACCAGAATGAACAGTGCCGGGTATTGCTGTTTAGCCTGCAACAGGGTCGAGGTAAGCTCTTCAGACAGCGCCCGATGAGGCTCTGCGTCAATGCCTCGAAAGGGGTTGTAGAGAAACATATCCAGTAAGATGAACTGCCGAGCGCCAGCAATAATAGAGAAGACTTCATTAAATATCTGCTGTTGACAACACCGCTGCCCGCGGTTGTCCAGATAGGTGATATCCGTTAACAGCTTAAGGTTATGAACTGGCTGAGCCCGACTGTTATACGGCAGCCCCTTCGGTAACATACCCAACCCCTACAGTGCAGATGATGGTCAAAGCTTAACACCATCTGCACGTTTCGTGCACGATCAGGGTTGCTCGGTGTATGCCGTAACATCAATGGCTTTCATACTATAACCCGACACCGCCAGCTCACTCTCGACTTCGCCGGCTTTAATCGGCCCCTCAATCCAGACCGGGTCATAGAGCATTTGCGGGTTTACGCCTTTCGGGTAGTCGACATAAACAATCTGATTGGCCGGTGGTGGCGGCGTATGAATACAGGCACCGAAATAGGGTACTAATAAAAACTCGGTTACTTTGTTTTCATCACCATCCAGCGGCACCATGAACCCGGGCAGTTTCACCCGCTGGCCGTCCAGCTCTTTTCTGACTGCACTCATAGCCGGTGACATCTCAAGGTCTGCCGGGTCTCCGGTATGGTTAATCACCGCCGGTTGACCCTTTTTCAGTTCAGCCAGTACCTCAGCCGGAATAAGGTCATCCCATTGCAGGGTCTTTACCGTCTCTGCATGGGCTGTTGCCGTCATTCCCAGCATGCTGACCATCAGCAACCGCCGGCACCAGATATTAATCGTTAATAGGGTTCTCACTTTCACAAATTTCACCTTTAATTTACTCACGAGACGGCAGCCTTGTTAAGCTACCGCCGTTGTTTATCACACTCTAATCGTCATACCATCAGCCAACGACATTCGATAAGCACGGATCGATGGCACCACGCCAATCACCAGCCCCGATAGCACAACCAACCCCAGTAACTGCCATTCGTACAGGGTTAATGCTGATACCGAGATCAAAATACCAAAGTGCGTCTGTACCAGCGGCTGCACAACCCATAGCAGGCTATAGAGCGAAGCCACCCCCAACAGCGCACCGATTAAAGCCAAGATCCCCGCTTCGCTGATCATTAAAAAGAAGATCTGCAACGGCCTGGCACCGACGGCTCGAAGGATAGCCAGTTCTCGCCTCCGCTCGTTCAAGCTCGCTAAAATCATGGTCAGCATGCCTAACAACCCTGAGGCCACAACAAAACCGGAAATTATCACCAGCGCCTGCTCGGCGATGCCCATCATGCTCCATAACTCGTGCAAGGCTACACCGGGAATGATGGCCTGCAGCGGCTCCTGCTTATAGTCATTGATGAAACGCTGTAGCTGGAACATGCTGATTTTGGAGTTCAGGCCAACCAGTGCAGCGGTAATCACTTTCGGCTGCAACTGCTCTATATCCAACTGCGAAAGTTCCACTGAACCGGCTCGTGGTTGCACACCACTGCTCCACCCCAGATGAATCGCCTCGATAGCCGGTAGCCCTACATGTACCGTCCGATCAACCGGAGTCGAGGTTCTGGCGAGGATGCCGGTGATGGTAAACGGCATCTGGTCATGTTTGGTAAAGGAGGTCGAACCGGCACCGTGGGCTACAATAATTTTATCGCCAACCTGATACCCCAGTTTTTCGGCGACCTCGGCCCCCACCACGGCATCAAACAGCGATGCAAACGGCTCGCCTTGTGAGAACTGCAAGGGCTGAGATTGGCCAAACCGGTAA
>JBFKTM010000129.1:0-7335 GCA_041636295.1 Oleiphilaceae bacterium | reverse complement strand
ATGCCAAAATCAGGAGAGCAGGATGACCAAATTGCACCTATACTGGTGGTCGCCAACATTGCAATGACCGCTTCACTGCAATTCGGTAAGAAACCAGCGACTCTGTCGCCTTTGACGACCCCCATTTCACGCATGGCACCGGCGATTCGTTCTACTTCTTGTCTCAGTTGTTGGTAACTGGTTTCTATTCGCCGTCCATCTTCCGCTCTCTCGATAATTGCGGGTTCATTGTTGTTCTTTGATAGAAGGTTTTCAGCGAAATTAAGTGTTGATCCAGGAAACCACTGGGTTAAATAGAAGCAGTCATCTGATAGTATTACGTTATTGAGGTCAAACTCGCCTTTCAACTTAAAGTATTCAACGATTGAACGCCAAAAAGCGGACTTGTGCTCAACACTCCATTGATGAAGCTGCTCATAGTTTTCAAACTTAAGATCTTCAGTGTTAGATAGGTAGTTCAGGTATGCGGAAATATTAGTCTCTGCCCGTCGTGTTTGATTCGGTTCCCACAATAGATTTTTCATCTTCACGATCTCTTAATTTATGTGTTAAGCAGTTATCAAGTTAACCATAGATAGCGGTGTAACGACATTAGCTCAAATATGCATTGGCGACTTTTGAGCCATTTAATCGGTTTAGTTGGGTGCAAATATAGTCGCCTGCAGTAATGACTTTTTCTAACGCTACGCCTGTGTTCATCCCGAGTCCGTGGAGCATGTAGATGACATCTTCTGTTGCAACATTACCTGATGCACCTTTAGCGTAGGGGCAGCCACCTAAGCCTGCTGTAGAGGTATCAATGACTCTAATGCCTTCATCCAGTGTTGCATAAATATTGGCAAGCGCCTGGCCATAGGTATCGTGGAAGTGAACAGCGAGTTGTTCAACAGGTGTCGTCATCTTAAGGTGTTGGATCAGTTGTTTAGCCTGATGAGCCGTTCCTACACCGATAGTATCTCCAAGAGAAACTTCGTAACACCCAAGATCAAAAAGTCGTTTGACGGTGTCTGATACCTGCGTTTGGGTGATTCTGCCTTCATAGGGGCAGCCCATAACGCATGAAACGTAGCCACGTACTTTAAGCCCTTTTTCTCTTGCCAGTGTCATTAATGGTTGGAAGCGTTGAATGCTCTCTTCAATTGAGCAGTTAATGTTTTTTTGGCAGAAGCTTTCTGAGGCGGCTGTGAAAACAGCGACTTCATCTGCGCAAGCATTAATGGCAGCCTCAAGGCCTTTTATATTAGGAGTTAAAGCGGAATATTTAACATTAGGTTCCCGTTTTAATTGTTTGAAAACCTTATCACTTTCGGCCATCTGAGGAACCCACTTAGCAGCCACAAAACTGCCGGCCTCAATGTGTGTTAAGCCTGTTTTCGAGAGCCGCTCTATAAAGGTAACTTTCTGTTCTGTGGTAAGTCGCTGCGCTTCGTTTTGAAGTCCGTCGCGGGGTCCAACTTCTACAATTCTAACGTTATCTGAGGGCATTATGTTAGTCCTGCTTTATGATCTGTTCCGGCTCAAACTCAATAAGCTGTTGCTCGGCATCTACAATGTCATTTACTGTACAGTAGTAGGCTTTGATGGTGCCGGAGGCGGGTGCCACGATGGTGTGTTCCATTTTCATCGCTTCAATAATTACAAGCGCGTCTCCTTTAGTGACGCGCTTACCTGGTTCTATCTCCAGGCTGACTATTTTCCCATGAAGTGGTGCAAGCAATGAGCTCTCGGGATGATCTTCTTCGCCATGAAACAGGGTGTTGGGTAAGGAGAATTTTAAAGTAGAATGTTCTTTAAAAAGGGTTATTATATTGTTGTTAATAAAGAAGTTAGATGTTTGCTTTGAGCCATTTATAAGTGTTGAAATGGCGTTATCTTTTATGGAGTACAGGATAGGGTATACCCTGTCATTGTATCTGATAGAGAGTGTTCCCTCGCGTCCAGTGGTAGCCTCAAAGGTGTAGTCTGTTGTATCTAACGTTAGTGTGAATCTCGTTACAGGCGATCCGTTTAACTGCCAAAAGTCAGTGGCGTTCCAAGGGGAGTGTGGATTAACGGTTGATGAGTTAATGGGGGTCTTGGGTGTCACGATATTGTCTACATAGAGCGCCGCTGTGATTAGTAATACAGTTATATCGAGTTCGCTCTTTCCAAATAACGCTACGCTATGAGTATCGATGAATTCTGTTGTAATCTCCTCTTTAAGAAAAGAGGGATGTAGTATTATTTTCCTCAGAAAGTCGCAGTTCGTATCAACGCCAGCAATGTGTAGCTTGTTGAGTGCCTGATACATTTTTTGTGCAGCAGAGCGTCGGTTTTCACCCCAAACAATGAGCTTTGCAATCATTGGGTCGTAAAAAACACTTATCTCGTCGCCCTGTCTTACACCTGAATCAACTCTGACCTGAGTTGATTCTTCTGGTTGATGTAGAAAATCAAGTTTTCCGGTGGCTGGGAGGAAATTATTATCCGGGTTTTCTGCGTAGATGCGAGATTCAAAGGCGTGGCCTACACAGGGAATATCGGCTTGTCCAAACGGTAGCGGTTCACCATTAGCCACCTTGAGCTGCCACTCTACCAAGTCTTGTTGTGTAATCATTTCCGTGACGGGGTGCTCTACCTGGAGTCGCGTGTTCATCTCCATAAAGTAGAAGTCGTGGTTTTTATCCAAAAGGAACTCTACGGTCCCGGCACCGACATAGTTAATGGCCTGAGCGCAGTTGAGCGCAGCTTCTCCCATCTTTTTTCTGGTGTCGGCCGATAAGCCCGGAGCAGGGGCCTCTTCGATTATCTTCTGGTGACGGCGTTGAACCGAACAGTCCCTATCATATAAGTAGACGCCATTCCCGTGTTGGTCGCAAAAAATTTGAACTTCGATATGTCGTGGTTGTTCTATATATCTTTCGATAAGCAGCTTTTCGTCGCCAAATGCAGATTTAGCTTCCCTTTTTGCAGCACTGATGGCTTGCTGAATATCATCAGCCTTTCGAACGATGCGCATGCCTTTTCCACCGCCGCCAGCAGAAGCTTTGATTAACTGAGGAAAGCCAACGTCGAGCGCTTTTGCGGTGAGCGTATCAATGTCTTGCTCTTCACCATGGTAGCCGGGCACAAGAGGAACGTTGGCATTGAGCATAATATTTTTTGCTTCGCTTTTAGAGCCCATTGCCCTAATTGCGGCTGCTGGGGGGCCGATAAAAGCAATGTCATGCTTGTCGCACAGTTCTGGTAAGGTGGGGTTTTCAGATAGAAAACCGTAGCCTGGATGAATAGCTTCGACATTAGAGAGTGCGGCTATTTCGAGAATACGTTCGATTTTTAGATAGCTTTCAGATGGTTCTGACCCGCCCAAAAAATAAGCTTCGTCAGCTTGCTCGACGAATAGCGCGTGCCTATCTGCTTCCGAATAGACTGCTACAGTCTTGATACCCATTTTTTTTGCGGTCTTAATGACACGACAGGCAATTTCACCACGGTTTGCGATTAGAATTTTGGTAAACATGGTTTAATCCTTTTTGGCTTCGGCCGCTTTGGCAGGCGAGGGCTGGGTAACTGACCATTGGGGAGGGCGTTTTTCGAAAAATGCACTAAGCCCCTCCTGGCCTTCCTCGGAAACTCTTAGGTCAGCTATTAGTTGGCAGGTATAGTCAGTCAGCTGTTGATCTCGTACGCTTTTCGCTACGTGCTCAATGAGTGACTTTGTTTTAGTTAGCGCGATGGGGCCGTTAGTTAGCAGTAGTGCTATGATCTGTTCAGTTCGGTCATTAAGTGATGTTGTTGGCACTATTTCACTCACCAAGCCTATCTCCATTGCTTTTTCTGCATCAAATACTTCCCCCGTTAAAAACAGGTGTCGCGCTCTCCGTTGACCAATGGCGTCAATCACATAAGGGCTGATCGTTGCAGGGCTTAAGCCGAGTTTTACTTCACTGAGCGCATATTTTGAGTCTTTGTCAGCAATAATTATATCGGAGCAAGCGATGAGCCCAATAGCGCCTCCGAAGGCTGCGCCTTGTACGCGAGTCACAACCGGTTTTTTATTATGGTTGATGGTAAACATCAGTTGAGCAAGCCGTTTTGCGTCAGCGAGGTTTTCTTCGATACTGGCGTTTACCATACCTTTCATCCAGTTCAGGTCAGCACCAGCCGAAAAGTGTTTCCCTGTTGCGTTAAGCAGAATGACCCTTACTTCAGGTGTAGATTCTGCCTGCTTAAACCTGTCGGTAAGCTGGGAGATCAGCTTATCATCAAAAGCATTGCGGATTTCAGGTCGGTTAAGCGTAATTTCTGCTACGCCGCAAGAGTTAACGTTGTAGAGAAGTGCGGAATGGGTTGTCATGTTTAGTCCTGAAATCAATCACATTCTGAAAATACCAAATTTGGTTTCTTCAGGTTTGCTGTTATAGGAAGCGGATATGGCTAACCCCAGTACGCGTCTTGTGTCCGCAGGGTTGATAATGCCGTCATCCCAAAGCCGGGCACTGGCATAATAGGGGTGAGATTGCGTTTCAAACTGATCTATGATCGGTTGTTTAAATGCGTTCTCTTCTTGTTCGCTCCAGTTAATGCCTTTCTTGTTAAAATTGTCTCTCTTAACCTGTGCTAATACACCGGCTGCTTGTTCGCCCCCCATAACCGATATTCTGGCATTGGGCCACATCCATAAAAAGCGTGGCTTATAGGCGCGTCCACACATGCCGTAGTTGCCGGCTCCAAAGCTGCCACCAATGATTACCGTGTATTTAGGTACTTTCGCACAGGCTACAGCGGCCACCATTTTGGCGCCATGCTTGGCAATGCCGCCTTCTTCATACGTCTTGCCGACCATAAATCCGGTAATGTTTTGTAGAAAAAGCAGTGGTACATTCCGTTGGCAGCATAGCTCGATAAAATGAGCCCCTTTCTGTGCTGACTCTGAAAAAAGCACACCATTATTGGCAATGATCCCGACTGGATAGCCCATGATTCGCGAAAACCCGCAGACAAGTGTTGTACCAAAATACTGTTTAAATTCATCGAATTCGGAGTTATCCACTATTCTTGCTATGACTTCTCTTGCGTCGTAAGGCGTTTTCAGATCGACTGGCACGACGCCCGCCAGCTCTTCAGGTGGATATTTGGGCTCCACAGGCGGTAGCGCGTTAGACTCAGGTTGTTTTTGGTGGTTTAGATTCTTTATGCACTGTCGGGCCAGTTGCAGGGCGTGATCGTCACTGTTCGCATAGTAATCTGCTACGCCTGACTTTTTACAATGAACGTCTGCGCCTCCCAGCTCTTCGGCGCTGACCTCTTCTCCGGTGGCCGCCTTAACCAGTGGAGGCCCTGCAAGAAAAATGGTGCTCTGTTGCTTAACCATTATGCTTTCATCGGCCATTGCCGGAACATAAGCGCCTCCGGCGGTGCATAAGCCCATTACTACGGCGATTTGTGGAATGCCTTTGGCCGACATATTGGCTTGCCGGTAAAATATATGTCCAAAATGTTCGGTGTCTGGAAATACGTCATCTTGTTGTGGCAGATTTGCCCCGCCTGAATCGACTAGATATATACAGGGGAGTCCATTTTCCTCGGCAATGGTCTGTGCTCTTATATGCTTTTTAACAGAGAGAGGATAATAAGTACCGCCTTTAACTGTAGAGTCGTTGGCGACAATCATACACTCAACGCCCTCGACTCGACCTATGCCTGCAATAACACCGGCTGCAGGCACATTGTCATCATAAACTTGATAGGCGGCTAGCTGGCCAATCTCTAAAAAAGGCGTGCCAGGATCCAGTAATCTTTCTACTCGCTCTCGTGGGGGGAGTTTTCCTTTGTCCAGGTGTCGTTGCAGTGCCGCTGCGCCACCACCTTGTTTAATCTCGTCTACAACGTTATTAAGATTAGCAAGCAGCAGATCCATTGCTTGCTGGCGTTGCCGATACTCTTCTGAATGAGTGTTTACCTTACTTTTAATGATTGCCATGGCCAATTCCGTTAAATAGTTTCAGGTGCCTGGGTGTCGGTATCTGTGGTCGGGGGTAAACGGCTATCGTGACTCTTGAAATAGTTCGCGGCCTATCAGCATTCGCCTTATTTCTGACGTTCCAGCGCCTATTTCATATAATTTTGCATCACGTAACAGGCGGCCAGCAGGGAAATCATTGATGTATCCATTCCCTCCCAAAATCTGGATGGCTTCTAATGCCATTTTAGTTGCCGCTTCAGCGCAATATAAAATCACACCGGCGGCATCCTTGCGGGTGGTTTCACCACGGTCACAGGCTTGGGCAACGGTGTAGAGGTATGCTCTACTGGCGTTAAGTGTCGTGTACATGTCGGCGACTTTACCTTGGATTAACTGGAACTCTCCAATAGGCTGATTGAACTGCTTTCTTTCATGTATGTAGGGCACTACCAGATCCAAACAGGCCTGCATAATGCCGATGGGGCCTGCAGCCAGAACAACCCGTTCATAGTCCAGGCCGCTCATTAGCACCTTAACGCCATTATTTTCACCACCGAGAATATTTTCTTGAGGTACTTCGCAGTCTTCAAAAATCAACTCGCAGGTGTTTGAGCCACGCATTCCCAATTTATCCAGTTTTGGGGCTCTCGAAAAACCTGCAAAGTCCCGCTCTACGATAAATGCGGTAATGCCGTGAGGCCCTTTCTCCAGGTCTGTTTTGGCATAGATGACATAAGTGTTGGCATCTGGGCCGTTTGTTATCCACATTTTGGTGCCGTTGAGAATGTAATGGTTACCCCTTTTCTCAGCCCTTAGTTTCATGCTGACCACATCGCTACCAGCATTGGGCTCACTCATTGCCAATGCACCAATGTGCTCACCGGAAATTAGTTTCGGGAGGTATTTTTGCTTTTGTTGATCTGTACCATTTCTGAATATCTGGTTAACGCACAAATTGGAATGTGCGCCATAGCTAAGACCAATTGAGGCAGAGGCACGACTGATCTCTTCCATGGCAATTACGTGAGCTAAGTAGCCCATATTGGAGCCACCAAGTGACTCGTCAACAGTCACACCCAGTAGTCCCATATCTCCAAACAGCCTCCACATGTGATTAGGAAACTCATTTTCTCTGTCTGTCTGGTTGGCGATGGGTGCTATTTCGCGATCTGCAAACTGTCTAACCTGGTCTCTCAGCATATCGATGGTTTCGCCGAGCCCATAGTTTAAGGTGGAGTATTGATTTGCCATTTTGAGCTACCTCTTGTTATTTTTGTGAAAAAGGTTAACGCGTGAACGACTATTACAAATTAGATGAGTTGTAGGCTTCCCGGCAGCGCAACTCCGCTTCGTCCAGTTCATGTTGCATGATTTCAATGTCGTGAAGCTGT
>JBFKTM010000128.1:0-7336 GCA_041636295.1 Oleiphilaceae bacterium | reverse complement strand
TGGCGGGTCACCGCTCGGTTGGTGGGATGCGTGCCAGTATCTATAATGCGGTGCCAGAAGCAGCGGTTGATGCGCTGGTAGATTTCATGGGTGTTTTTGAACGAGAAAATGGTTAGTCATGAGTGATGAAACCAAGGCTCTTGCCAAGCTTAGGGATCAGATTGATAGTATTGATCAACAGATCCAGGCTTTGATAAACGAGCGAGCGCAGTGCGCTAAAAATGTAGCTGATGTAAAGCTGAAAGCTAAAAAAAGCGACGATGCAGTGTTTTATCGTCCAGAGCGTGAGGCGCAGGTGCTTCGTCGTGTGATGGAGCGCAATGAAGGGCCCTTGGGCAATGAAGAGATGGCTCGACTGTTTCGAGAGATCATGTCTTCTTGTCTGGCGCTGGAAAAACCGATGCATATCGCGTTTTTAGGTCCGCAGGGAACATTTACTCAGGCTGCAGCGCTCAAGCATTTCGGGCATTCGGTTATCAGTGTGCCGCTGGCGGCGATTGATGAGGTGTTTCGCGAGGTTGAAGCGGGCGAGGCCCATTATGGTGTTGTTCCTGTTGAAAACTCAACGGAAGGCATGATCAACCATACGTTGGACATGTTTGTCTCTTCGCCGTTACGTATTTGCGGTGAAGTTAAGTTACGTATTCATCACCACTTGCTTGCGGGCAGTGAGACTGATTTAGATAATATCGAGAAAATATACTCACACCAGCAATCGTTGGCTCAATGCAGGCGATGGCTTGACTCTCATTGGCGTAAGGTAGAGCGTGTGGCCGTGAGTAGCAATGCCGAGGCCGCACGACGGGTCAAGGCGGAGCCGAATTCTGCAGCAATTGCAGGGGATATGGCAGCGGAGCTCTATGGTTTGGTGAAAATTGCCAAGAATATTGAGGATCAGCCTGACAATACCACCCGATTTTTAATCGTGGGCCGGGAAGATGTGCCACCCAGTGGTGAAGATAAAACCTCTATTCTTGTGTCGATGAAGAACCGCCCGGGTGCACTATATCACTTACTGGAGCCCTTCCATAAGAATGGTATCAGTCTCACTCGGATTGAGACACGCCCATCCTCTTCCGGCACTTGGGCCTATGTGTTCTATATCGACTTCGAAGGTCACTATACCGATGAGAAGGTGCAAAAAGTGATTGAGGAGATTTCGAAGGAAGCGGTCGAAATCAAACATTTGGGATCTTATCCTGTGGGTGTTTTGTAGGATAGGTTGTCGTAACCGTTAGGTTAGAAAGGAAGTGTGATGGGATGTGATTTTTTATCGCTGGCAACGGCCGGAGTGCAGGGGTTGACCCCGTATCAACCCGGTAAGCCGGTTGACGAGCTGGAGCGAGAGCTTGGTATCAGTGATATCGTAAAGCTGGCCAGTAATGAAAATCCATTGGGGCCAAGTCGCAAAGCCGTGCAAGCGATCGAAGGCTCATTTGATCAGCTGTGTCGTTACCCGGATGGAAGTGGTTTTCATTTAAAAAGTGCACTGGCTGATCGTCTAACCATTGAGCCGAGCCAGATTACCTTAGGTAATGGTTCAAATGACCTGCTGGAGATTATTGCTCGAGTCTTTGCTGACAGCACTTCCGAAATTGTGTTCTCCCAATATGCCTTTGCCGTATATCCAATTGTTACGCAGGCGATTGGGGCGACAGCGGTAGAAGTAAAGGCATTGAACTGGGGGCACGACCTTCAGGCGATGGCGAATGCGGTTAGTGAAAAGACCAAGGTCGTATTTATTGCTAACCCCAATAATCCTACGGGTACGGTGGCTACGTTTGATGAAATAGCTCAGTTTTTAGCAGCTGTTCCCGAAAATGTCATGGTGGTTTTAGATGAAGCCTATTGTGAGTATTTTGATGGGCAGGTCGACAATGCTCCTGATTCAGTCTCAAACAGTGTTGAATTGCTTGCTAGGCACCCGAATTTAATCATCACACGAACTTTTTCAAAAGCATGGGGGTTGGCATCGTTAAGGGTGGGTTATGCACTCTCAAGCAAGGTTATTGCTGATCTGTTAAATCGTGTGCGACAGCCGTTTAATGTCAATAGTTTTGCGCTGACGGCAGCCTGTGCTGTGTTGGAGGATGAAGAGTATCTGGTTTTGTCGCGTCAGACCAATCGTGATGGCATGCAGCAGTTAACCGATGGCTTTAAGCGGCTGGGTTTGGAGTTCATTCCATCGTTTGGTAATTTTGTGACCTTTGATACCGGGCGTGACGGTGTTGCAGTCTATCAGGCGTTGTTGCAAAAAGGGGTTATTGTTCGGCCGGTTGCAAATTATGGTATGCCACAGCATCTTCGAGTATCTATTGGCCTGCAGCATGAGAATGAGCGTTTTCTTGTTGCGTTGAAAGAAGTCTTAGGTTGTTAGCGTGGCGAATCCGTTAGTGTCGTCTAATGACGACAAAATAGTAGCAGAAACCATCGCGGTAATCGGGCTTGGATTGATCGGAGGCTCTTTTGCCAAGGCGTTGCGAGAAAGTAACTCGGCTAAACGCGTCATTGGATTTGATCGGCGTCCAGATGAGCTAACGCTTGGATTGTCGCTAGGTGTTATTGATGAGGCGGCCGCGACACTCAAGGAGGCGGTTGAAAGCGCTGATGTAGTCGTGTTGGCTGTACCTGTTAGGGCCGTTGATGACGTGCTGCTACAGATTAAGTATTGCTTTAAGCCAGGTGCAATTCTAACAGATGTTGGCAGTGTTAAAGGTAGTTTTGTTAGTGCAGTGCAGCATATTCTTGCTGATGTACCCAATACTAAAAGACCCATTGTCATACCGGGGCACCCAATTGCCGGCTCTGAAAAAAGCGGAGTAGCTGCCGCCAATGCTGCACTGTTTAAGGGGCATAAAGTCATACTGACCCCTTTGCCAGATGTAGAACGAGAAGCGCTGGAATTGGTTCGCTTGTTGTGGTGTCGGTGTGGGGCTAACGTGTTGGAGATGCCGGTTGAACATCATGATGATGTGTTGGCCGCTACCAGTCATCTTCCGCACCTTATTGCGTTTTCGCTGGTCGATACACTAGCTGGCGAAGGCGATAGTAAAGAGATTTTTAAGTACGCGGCGGGCGGTTTTCGAGACTTTACCCGTATTGCGGCAAGTGATCCGGTAATGTGGCACGATATTTTTATCTCCAATAGAGAGTCAACACTTAAAGTGCTGGATCACTTTACCGATGATTTGGCCTTGTTGCGAAAGGCCATTGAAGAGAGAGATAGTAAAACGTTGTTGGGTGTTTTCACGCGAGCAAAAGCCGCAAGAGATCACTTTAGTAAGATTCTGTCAGGACAGGCATACGCGACCACTATGAATACCAAAAATGTTATTTTTAAGTTAAAGCCCGGCGGCGAAGTAAATGGCGTAATTCGAGTGCCAGGTGATAAGTCGATATCTCATCGTTCTATTATGCTAGGCGCATTGGCTGATGGCATTACTGAAGTAGAAGGGTTCCTGGAAGGGGAAGATAGCTTAGCGACACTTCAGGCCTTCAGGGATATGGGCGTTGTTATTGAAGGGCCTGATCAGGGTCGAGTTAAAATTTATGGTGTTGGCCTTAATGGTTTGAAGCAGCCACCGGCGCCTCTTTATCTCGGGAATTCGGGTACGGCAATGCGGTTGTTTGCCGGTTTATTGGCGGGGCAGTCGTTTGATACTGAATTAACCGGTGATGAGTCGTTATCGAAGCGTCCGATGGAGCGGGTTGCTGCACCATTGCGCGAGATGGGGGCGGTTATTGAAACGGCCGAGCAGGGTCGCCCTCCAATGAAGATCAAAGGTGGCTGCAAGCTTAAAGGGTTGCACTATGATATGCCGATGGCCAGTGCCCAGGTTAAATCTTGCATGTTGTTGGCGGGCCTTTACGCTGAAGGAGAAACGTCGGTAACAGAGCCGGCGCCAACGCGTGATCATACTGAACGTATGCTTAACGGGTTTGGATACCCGGTTCTGCGTGAAGGGGCAACGGCATCGTTAACTGGTGGCGGCTCACTAACGGCGACAAAAATTGATGTGCCTGCTGACATTTCATCTGCGGCATTTTTTCTGGTGGCAGGTTCCATTACACCTGGTGCCAGGCTGACCATACAGCATGTTGGGATGAATCCGACAAGGGTTGGCGTCATTAATATACTTCGTGCGATGGGCGGTAACATTGAAATTACTAATGAGACCGTTGTTGGTGGCGAACCGGTTGCTGATTTAACGGTGAGCTACAGCCCTCTAAAGGGGATAAATATTCCTGAAGATCAGGTGCCTTTGGCTATTGATGAATTTCCGGTACTGTTTATTGCGGCCGTGTGCGCCGAAGGTAAGACGGTATTAACCGGGGCAGAAGAGTTGCGAGTTAAAGAGAGTGATCGCATTCAGGTGATGGCAGATGGTTTGAAAGCTGTTGGTGTGGATACGACGGTGACGCCTGACGGAATAGAAATTGTGGGTGCCGAGATCGGAGGTGGCGTGGTGGATAGTCATGGTGATCACCGTATCGCAATGGCTTTCGCAGTGGCATCTCTTCGCGCCAAAGGGGAGATTACCATTAATGATTGTGCCAATGTGGCGACCTCATTCCCCAATTTTGAAGCGTTGGCAAAGCAGGTTGGTATCCAGATTTCAGTTGGTAGTGAGTGATTGATGTCACTCATTGATGAGGTAATAGAATGAAGCAGGATCATACAGCGCCAGTCATCACCATTGATGGACCGAGTGGGGCTGGGAAAGGCACCATTACCCAATTGGTTGCAAAGCGGTTAGGTTGGCATTTGCTTGATAGCGGAGCTTTGTATCGGTTAACTGCGTTGGCAGCTATTAAATCAGGCATCGCTCTGGATGATGAGGATGGTTTGAGTCGTCTGGCATTGTCGCTTGATGTGGAATTTAAGCCTGGCGAATATGGCGAGCCAGTCAACGTATTGCTTGATGGTTGTGATGTGACGGGTGAAATCCGTACTGAAACCTGTGGGAACAATGCTTCAAAGGTTGCTCCGCTGATTAAAGTCAGGTCTGCACTGTTGCAGCGGCAGCGAGATTTTCAGCAGTTACCTGGAGTGGTGGCGGATGGCCGAGACATGGGTACGGTCGTTTTCCCTGAGGCTCCGGTTAAGGTGTATATGACGGCGAGTGCCGAAGAAAGGGCAGAACGCCGTTACAGACAGTTGAAAGCCAAGGGTGAAGATGTTAAAATCGCGACCCTTTTAGAAGAGATACAGGAGCGTGACGCCCGAGATAGTGGGCGAAAAACGGCTCCGCTTAAACCTGCCGATGACGCTGTAATGCTTGATACGACAGGTCTGGGGATAGATGAAGTACTGAGCCAGGTGCTTGCTTTAATAAAGTAAGCGGGCTTGAAATTTAGCCGCCCAACGCTGTAATCGCCAGCAAAGAGGCTTTGGGTAACTTAAAACTGACCGTATTTGCTGGTAATACGGAAACCGACGTTTGATCGCATAGGAAACAAAATGAGCGAAAGCTTTGCGGAACTCTTTGAAGAAAGTTTGAAAGAAATCGATATGAAACCAGGCTCTATTATTAAGGGCGTGGTTGTAGATATTGATAACGACTGGGTAACAGTTAACGCAGGTCTGAAATCTGAAGGCGTTATTCCTGTTTCTCAATTTTTTAACGATAGCGGTGCGCTTGAGTTAAATGTTGGTGACGAAGTAGACGTTGCTCTGGATGCAGTAGAAGATGGTTTCGGTGAGACTCGTCTGTCTCGCGAAAAAGCGAAGCGTGCTGAAGCTTGGACTGAACTTGAGAAAGCCTTCGAAGCTGAAGAAGTTGTTAAAGGTGTGATCAACGGCAAGGTTAAAGGTGGTTTTACTGTCGACGTTAAAACTATCCGTGCATTCTTGCCAGGTTCGTTGGTTGATGTACGTCCAGTGCGTGATACTGCTCACTTGGAAGGTAAGGAGCTTGAATTTAAAGTAATCAAGCTTGACCAGAAGCGTAACAACGTTGTTGTTTCACGTCGTTCAGTTCTTGAGGCTGAGAACAGTGCTGAGCGTGAGCAGTTGTTAGAAAATCTTGCTGAAGGTATGGAAGTTAAAGGTATCGTTAAGAACCTTACTGACTACGGTGCTTTCGTAGACTTGGGTGGTGTTGACGGCCTGCTTCACATTACAGATATGGCTTGGAAACGCATTAAGCACCCAAGCGAGATCGTTAATGTTGGTGATGAAATCAATGTTAAGGTTCTTAAGTTTGACCGTGATCGTAACCGTGTATCACTGGGTCTGAAGCAGTTGGGTGAAGATCCATGGGTAGCAATCAAAGAGCGTTACCCAGAGAATACTCGTGTAACAGCACGTGTCACTAACTTGACTGACTACGGTTGCTTTGCTGAGCTTGAAGAAGGTGTTGAAGGTCTGGTTCACGTTTCTGAAATGGATTGGACTAACAAGAACATTCACCCATCTAAAGTGGTTAACGTAGGTGATGAGCTTGAAGTAATGGTACTTGATATTGACGAAGAGCGTCGTCGTATCTCTTTGGGTATCAAACAGTGTCACTCAAACCCATGGGAAGATTTCTCAAGCAACTTCAACAAGGGCGACAAGATTTCAGGTAAGATCAAGTCTATTACTGACTTCGGTATCTTTATCGGTTTAGATGGCGGCATTGATGGTCTTGTTCACTTGTCTGACATCTCCTGGAACGAAACAGGTGAAGAAGCTGTTCGTAGCTACAAGAAGGGCGACGAAATCGAAACCGTTATCCTTTCTGTAGATCCTGAGCGTGAGCGTATCTCTTTAGGTGTTAAACAGCTTGAGAGCGATCCGTTTGCTGAGTTTGTTCAGGTTAACGATAAGGGTACTATCCTGAAAGGTATCGTTAAGGAAGTTGATGCTAAGGCCGCTATCGTTGCGTTGAATGACGAAGTTGAAGCTGTTCTGAAGGCGTCTGAAATTAGTCGCGATAAAGTTGAAGATGCGCGCAATGTCATCAATGAAGGTGATGAGATTGAAGCGAAGATCATCAACATCGATCGTAAGAATCGCGTCATCAACTTGTCTATCAAGTCTAAGGATGTAGATGATGAGAAGCAGGCGATGAAGGATGTTCGCGAGAAGCAAGTTGAGTCTGCTGGTCCTACTACAATCGGTGACTTGATCAAAGAACAGATGCAGAACAGAGACTAATATCTCAATCTACATCGTGTTAAATAAAAAAACGGGCTAATTGCCCGTTTTTTTTGTATTTTTTTTCTGTTCGGCTACACTTAGGGACAATAAAAAAAGAAAGGGATGGTCTATGACAAAGTCTGAATTAGTCGAGATTATTGCGTCAAAGCAAACTCAGTTATCCGTTAAAGATGTAGAACTTGCAGTAAAAAC
>JBFKTM010000127.1:0-7347 GCA_041636295.1 Oleiphilaceae bacterium | reverse complement strand
GCAACGCTCGGTTCAGGTCTTTGGTATACAGATAGGCGGCCAGCCCAAAGGGGGTGTTGTTGGCCAATCGAATCGCCTCTTTTTCATCGCTGAAGGCGATCAATGCGGCGACAGGGCCAAAGGTCTCTTCATGGTTAATGCGCATTTCATGGGTAACACCGCTGAGTACGGTGGGCTCGAAAAAGGTGCTGTGCTCATGGGCGAGATTTCCGCCAGTCAAGATTTTTGCCCCGTTATCCAACGCATCGTCGATATGCTGCCTTACTTTGGTCACGGCGGCTTGATTGATTAGAGGTCCTTGCTGGCTTTCAGGCAGTAAGCCATTGCCGATGTTTAGTTGTTGTACGGCGGCGACCAGTTTTTCCGAGAAAGCCTGGTAGATATCACGATGAATGAGAAAGCGGTTGGTACAGACACAGGTTTGACCTGAATTTCTGAATTTTGAGGCGATGGCACCTTCGACGGCGGCATCGAGATCACAGTCGGGGAAAACCATAAAGGGCGCATTACCTCCCAGCTCCAACGATATTTTTTTCACGGTATCGGCCGATTGGCGCATCAACTGCTTGCCAATCGTGGTGGAGCCGGTAAATGAGATCTTTCTCACCAATGGACTTTCCACCAGATGTCCAAACACGGTGGCTGGTTTGGTTGTGGTTAAAACATTGAATACGCCGGCAGGAATGCCTGCCTGTTCGGCGAGGGTCGCTAATGCCAGTGCACACAGCGGTGTTTCCGCCGAGGGTTTAATAATCACGGTGCAACCTGCCGCCAGTGCCGGTGCCACTTTGCGGGTAATCATCGCCACTGGAAAGTTCCAGGGTGTTACCATGGCGCAGACCCCTACGGGCTCTTTGGTAACAAAAATACGCTGCCCAGCCTTGGGAGCGGGCATAATATCACCATAAACCCGTTTTGCCTCTTCACCAAACCACTCAATGAATGATGCTCCGTAGGCAACTTCTCCCATGGACTCCGAAAGCGGCTTACCCTGTTCCATCGTTAACAGTTCAGCCAGCGGTGTTTGGTGATCCATTATTAACTCGAACCACGTTCGCAGCAGTTGACTCCGCTCTTTTGCGGGCCTGCTTTTCCAGTTGTTCAATGCTTTAGCCGCACTTTTAATGGCTGACTCGGCATCGGCAATTTCACAGTCGGGTACCGTCAAAAGTGTCTCATGGGTTGCGGGGTTTTTGACGGTGAAGGTGCATCCAGAGATAGAGGCTACCCAATGGCCATTGATATAGACGGTATCGGGCTTTAACTGGCGAAGAATTGAATGGCTGGTAGACGACGAAATTGGAGAAAATGAAGGCATAGTCAATAGGCTCGGCTCAATTGATCATGTGGATATTATAACTGATGGGCTGGGGGCTGATGAGCCCTTTTATTTTAGTCTATTCTGCAGGGGCGCGACGAAAGTTAACGCTCCCTGTACGCCTGTATTTAGTCGTCTAGCCTTTTAAAGCCCAAACTGGTCTATATTAGTTAGTAGAGCTATCTGTTTTCTTATAAAGAAGGGGGAGGATGAGTGCGCAATTTAAAGGTCATAACGGCTCTATTAGTACTGTGCGTATCAGGGGGAATCGGCTGGATAGTAATGGGGGCTTTTTCCAGCGCTCAGCCTGCGGTCACTATTGCGGTGTCGCGAACGCCTTTATCAGCACCAATCTACATTGCTGACTCTCTAGGTTATTTTCGGTCGGCAGGAGTGAATGTTGAGCTGGTGGAAACCGAAGGTGGTAATTTATGTTATCAGATGATGATTGATGGCAAGACAGATTTTGCTACAAGCTCTGAGTCGGTCATTATGTTCAACGGCTTCAAGCGGCAGGATTTCGACAATCTGGCAACGTTTGTGCGTTCTGAACATGATGTAAAGGTCGTCACTAAGGCCTCAATGGGGATTACTTCGGCCAGAGAACTGCAAGGTCGAAAGGTGGCCTTGATTAAAGGCAGTGCCAGCGAATACTTTTTAGACATGGTATTGGCCATTGAAGGGGTCGAGTTGTCTCATGTGGAACTCGTGCATCTATTGCCGAAAGAGATGCCGTTAGCCCTTGAGCGGGGCGAGGTGGATGCCATCGCCGTGTGGGAGCCTTACGCCTACGAGGCAGTCACGTTACTAGGCGAGGACGCTCATTGGTTGCCCTCTAAAAACCTCTATGAACTTACCTTTAATTTACTCGCTAGAAAACAGACAGTGCAGAACAATCAAGTCGCAGCGGAAAAGATTATCCGAGCGTTAAAACATGCCATTGAGTATATCAACGCTAACCCGAGTGATGCCCAGCGAATGCTGCGAGAGCGCTTGAAACTTGATCAGCGATTTATCGAGTGGATCTGGCAAGACTACCTGTTTAACCTATCACTGAATCGCTCGTTGATTCTCTCATTAGAAAACGAGGCAAGGTGGGCGGTCGACCGTGGTCTGACAGAAAGTAAAGTCGTGCCAGACTTCCGTCAATTGCTGAATCCTAACCCTTTGATGAGTGTTAGCCCGCACTCTGTTTCGCTTTAGAACTTCACCGGAAAACAATATCGTGAAGCTCCGTACCAGACTGCACTTTCTATCAACAACCTCCATCGCTATCGCGCTGATTGTCAGTGCGGCGATCTATTGGGCCAGTGCTATGGTCTCGACCAGTATACAGCGAGAGCGCTACGGACTTGGCCTGGTTGCTGTCGTTAGTGATATTAAAGCGGGCCTGCGGGCCGTGATGTCTTATGAAAAATCGGCTGATATTGCCCGGTGGCGTGACGCGCATGCTCAACTGGTCGTTGAGCTTTCTCAACCACCGACACTCTCTAATGAGCAGCGGACGCTGCTTCGGAGTATGGAGGTCTCCACCAAGGGGCTGCTTGTGCTCTTTGAACACTTGGTAAACGTTAAGCCTGAACCCGTCATCGGTATGCCTTCGGGGAGAGTTGATAGTCATCCGGAATCTGGCCTCAAGTGGGCCAGTATTAGACGCCATCTGGAAGAAAGGCTCTACGCGCAGATGGATATGATCGTGGAAGATAGCTTGACACTAACACGTATCGCCCAGGAGGAGATGCGAGGCCATATTGCCAACGCGTTAGTGGGGGTCGTGTTATTAGTTTTCACTGTCGCTATCGCAATGACCTTGGTAGCACTGCATATGGGGAAGCATATACGTGTGGCGATAGAACGGATGACGGTTGGCATGAAAGGTGTGGCGAATGGTCAAATGAACGCCAAGGTGATCGTTGCGGGTGACGATGAGATCAGCCAATTAGCCTCTGACTTCAATCGAATGACTGAACAGCTATTTGAAGCAACGGCTGCCAGGGATTTTCTACGCTATGAGGCGGAGGAACGAACCCGAGAGCTGGTTGAGAGTCATCGTGATCTGGAGCAGAGCGAGCACCGTTTTCGTGCTTTGTTCGATTATATGAGTAACTGTGTCGCGGTGTTTGAGACCCGTGATCAGGGTCGTCATTTTTCATTTAAGGATATAAATCGAGCGGCCGAGAGTAAAGGGGGAATGAAGCGAGCTGAGGTATTGGGTTGTCGATTGGAGGCCGTTTTTGGGCGTGTCGAGACGAATAGATTAGCAGCGCTGTTCAGGTCAGTGTGGTCTACCGGTGATTCGAGCTCAATCTCTCTGGAGCATTTGCATATCAGTAATAAATCGTTATGGCTGGATGGGCATGTCTATAAATTACCCTCGGGTGAAATCGTATTGGTTTACGAAGATGTTACCGAAAAGAAAAAAGTAGAAGACCGACTGAGGCTGGCGGCTACCGTATTTGAGAATACCACTGAAGGGGTCATTATTACCGATAGCGACTCCGTTATTGTAGAGGTTAACCGCGCGTTTACCGATATCACCCAATATACCCGTGAAGAGGCGCTCGGCAAAAAAGTGAGTATGCTTAAATCCGGGCGGCATGATGAGTTTTTCTATCAAAAAATCTGGGCATCCATTAAGCAGTGTGGCATGTGGCGAGGTGAGATTTGGGATCGTAAAAAGGACGGTACTGTTTATCCTGAGTGGTTAAATATCAGTGAGGTGAAAAATGAGGCGCAACGGGTGACGCACTATGTTGCGGTATTTACCGATATCAGTGTCATCAAACGCTCTCAGGAACGTTTGGACTATCTTGCCCATCATGACCCGCTAACCGGTTTACCTAATCGCTTGCTATTTGACGCTATGCTGAAACAGTCTCTGAATCATGCGCGAAGAAATAAAACCGGTGTGGCCGTGGTGTTTATTGATCTCGATAGATTTAAAAATATTAATGATAGTCTTGGCCACCCTGCTGGAGACGAACTATTAAAGGGCTTAGCTGGTCGATTAACCAAAACCCTTCGTCAGGAAGATACCATTGCCCGCATTAGTGGGGATGAGTTTATTGTGTTGTTAGAGGAGGTTGAGCAGGTTGAAGATGCAGAAGTGGCTATTGAAAAATTGATGACGGCTTTTCGCTCGCCGTTTAAATTGCAGGGGCATGATGTCAGAGTGACCGCCAGCATGGGGGTTAGCCTCTACCCCAGAGATGGTGAAGAACCCTCTGAACTCATCAAAAATGCTGATGCCGCCATGTATCTTGCTAAGGATGAAGGTCGAAACTCCTGCAAATTCTATACTCAGGAACTCACACGCAATGCGTTTGAGCAGGTATTGCTGGAAAGCGCTTTGCGCGGAGCGATGGATAGGGGGGAGTTTACGCTCGCGTATCAGCCACAAGTAAGTATCGATAGTTGTCGTCTGACCGGAATGGAGGCACTGCTGCGATGGCATAGCCCTGACTTTGGCATGGTTTCACCCGCTATTTTTATTCCGCTGGCAGAAGCGAATGGGTTAATCAATGATATCGGGCTGTGGGTGCTTAACGCAGCCTGCACACAGGCAAAGGATTGGCTCGATAGTGGGCTTGAATTTGGCCGAGTTTCCGTCAATATAGCCGGTTCCCAAATCATCAGAGAGGGTTTTACTAACTCGGTAACCGACGTGTTGGAGAACTGTGGGCTACCCGCTGATCGTTTGGAACTGGAAGTGACCGAGGGCTTTATCATGCAAGATATTAAGCATGCTATTGCGCAACTTAATACGCTTCGAACGGCGGGCGTTCGGTTGGCCATTGATGACTTTGGCACGGGGTATTCATCCCTGAGTTATTTGAAGCAGTTGCCCGTGCATCGTTTAAAAATTGACGGTTCGTTTGTCAGAGATATTCCCAATGACATTGACGACATGGCCATCGCAGAGGCCGTTATCGCACTGGGGCATGCGTTAGACCTCACGGTGATTGCTGAGGGGGTGGAAACCGAAGAGCAGCTGGAATTCTTAAAAGAGCGAGGTTGTCATGAAGCCCAGGGCTATCTCTTCAGTAAGGCGATAGACGCTGAAGGAATGGGTGCGTTATTACAGAATGAAAAAAGTACGTTTACTATTGTTAATGGTTAAGTTATGTCGGTTGCTGTTTTAATCAGAGCCAACGATGACGCCACCAGCGTTTGAGACCGGTGATCACCAATAAAATGGCACAGAGTGCAAACAGGTCATTTATCCAAGGCCAGCTGGGGTGTATCAATAAACCCGTATGTAGGCCATCCAAGAGGTAATAGAGTGGGGTTCTATTGGTTGTTGGGTACGCTATCTCGATATGTTGGGGCGGGTGCACCAATGAGGTTTGCATTACGCCGTGTTTGCTTTTCCAATAGATGCTACCGGCGTCATCGACAGACATATCGGTGGGCATATGACCGCTTCCTTTCACCGCTGTCCAGCCGTTTTCTGATTGCACTCTATTGGGAGCGCCCATACCGCCAATCATTAGCTGATTACCCTGCTGTCGTAGCGTCCACACAAAGCCTGAAACAGTTGGGTCGTTTGTCCAGCTGCGACCATCATCGTTTGATACGAACAATCCGGCACGACTTCCCAACAACAATTGTTGTGGCTCGGAAGGATCTGTCGCAATGCCATAGATAAGTTGATACCAGCTTGCGGCTTGGTAGGTGGGTGGCTGCAGTGCCGGAGTTATTTTCGTCTCTTTCAGCCACGGACGTAGTGCCTTGGAATGGTCCAGAATAATACCGGTGACCGATAGATAGAGCAGCGGAATAGCGATAACCACACCCGCAAATATGGCATGAATACGATAGAGGTTTCGAATCATGCTCTTTTTATGGCGAGCCGGGACTTTTTTCTTTTTCCACCGTTTGGGCAGCCAGAAAAAAAGGAAGCCACTGATCGCCAGCACGCATATCGCGATGCCGGTGATATCACTCCACAACAGGTCAAACGTTGGGTTTACCAGGCCTCGTCCAAAGTGAAGGTCATGTACCAGGCGAGAGAGGTCTATTTCCTTTTCGAGTTCGCTGGGGGAGGGGGGGGCGATCAACTGCCACTCAACCTGTCGAGTGAGTGGATCAAACCGGAAAAGCCGACTGCGATCTTCAATGCCTATCAACTGGCCAAGCTGGGAGCTGCCGGTAATAGCGGTAATTTTTTTACCTGACAGTGCTACCTGCGTAGCGGTTTGACCGTTATCGGTCGACAGCCATAGTCCATTGTTAGTTGCCAGCCATAATGCCTGCCAGCGTTTATGGGTAGTAGCCTGTTGAGAGGGCTGTTCAAAAATAGCCCAGACACCCGGTTGCCCGTCTGTGCCAAACTGAGTTTTATGCCACTGCTCGCCCCGGTTATCAGACCACCAGAGGCCGGTTGGGCCGCCTGTTAACAGGCGGCGGTTGTCATCCGGTTTAACTTGAAACAGGCGATACTGGGCTATGTTGCTTTCGTCGACCAAGGGCTGAGGAAGCCACTGGCTATTAACAGTGGTTTGCCATACCCAGTTCCACTCCCGGTGGTCGAGCACAAACCCAGTTGCCCCGAGCACGGCCAACCACAGTGCAGCTAACAAGCCAATCCACTTATGCAACACATGGCTTTTCAATGTAAACCGTTTGTTCATTCTCTTTCGCTTCCTAGAATACGTAGTCCACACCCACGTAGAGTGTTCGTGGCAAGCCCGGTGCAAACTCCAACACTCCCGGTCTGCCAAAGGCGGGTGCCTTATAGCTTGCGGCAGTGGCATATCGTTCGTCAGTGATGTTTACGAGTTTGCCGTGTAGCGAGAGGGCGGAATTGACAGGCACGTTGATACGGTAGTTGTAGAGGTCATGCCCTTTATAGCGGTGGGTATTAGCGGCATCCATCCAATAGCTTCCTAGTTTGGTCCACTCTAGTTCCATATTACCGCCATTGAGGAAGTGCGGGCGGTAATCAACCCAGTTGGTGGTGACGATGCGTGGGGCGCTCTCCATCTCATTTCCGCTATAGTCGGTGGTGGCGTTTGGCTGCCACTCAT
>JBFKTM010000126.1:0-7455 GCA_041636295.1 Oleiphilaceae bacterium | reverse complement strand
GATTCTTCGTGAGAAGGGCGCCGATGCACTCTCTTTACGGGCTATTGCGGCTGATGTTGGCGTGTCTCACATGGCACCTTATGCACACTTCAAGAATAAAAAAGAATTAATGCAGAACATTGCGGCAGACGGCTTCAATGAACTGGCAGAACGCATGGAGGCCAATAGTCAGTCGATAACCAATGCTCGACAGTTAGTGTTGGTATACGGTGCTACCTATATCGATTTTGCTATCAACAATCCGCAGCTGTATCGATTAATGCTGGGCCAGGTCGAAACTTTTGGACGACGTAAGCAAAATACTGAAGCGGGGATACAGAAACCGTCTGTATCTAATGAGTTGGAAGAGTGCTTTAACCGGCCTTTCGTATTATTGCGTAGTGCGTTTGCGAAAGGAAATGATAACCGGGAAGAAGTGGCTGCTCATGCATTGGGGGCATGGTCGACGGTACATGGTATGGCGGCTTTGATCATAGAGGGGCATATATCGATTCCGGAAGATACATCTACTGAAGAGTTTCTTATTAAAACAGCCAGTTACGCGCGTTTCTAATTTACACTGGCAGATGAGGGAGACCTCAACTGCCAATCAATCATCGCTATTAACTCGAAATATCCGGGCTATTTCTATAGCAGAATCTCGATATCTTCGGTCGGGAAGGCAACACAAGAGTGAATCCAGCCAAAGTCTTTATCAGACTTTCTCAAATGAGCTTCCGGCGGATTAAACACATCACCTGATATCACTTTTACACGGCAAAGACTGCACTCTCCTGAGCGACATGCATTTTCTGCAGAGTAACCATTACGTTCCAGACTGTTGAGCAGAGGCTCTCCGATTTTGGCTTTAAAGCTGCCCTTACCCTGTACTGTTACAGTCACCTCATCATCAACGGATTTTGTTTCTGGCCACCCTTCAAAACGGTCTGGATTTTTAGGGGCGCCATTGGCTTCTATTCTAACTCGACGGCGTTTTACGCCCAGCAAGTCTAGCTGCTCCTGACAGTAGTCATGAAAGGCAGTTGGTCCGCAAACGTAATACATTTTCTCTTCAGGGTTGCCAACCAGTTTCTTGATCAGGTCTGCGTTCAGGTGCCCAGTTAAACCTTCATAGTTTTCTGGTGGCCTGGAGATCACTTCAGTTAAGGTGAAATTCTGGTGCTCGTCATTCAGTTTACGAAGCGCTTCTAGAAAGATGACATCGTCTACGTAACTGGATGCATAGACAAAATGGAACTGATAAGGCAGTTCACGATCGAGCACATCCCTCAGCATACTCATCGCGGGAGCGATACCAGAGCCTCCCGCTAGAAAAACCAGGTCTGTTCCATGAAAGATCGGATTATGATAAAAAGTCCCCATCGGGCTGGTACTAAGAAACTGCTGCCCCACCGAAACCTGATCCAACAGATAATGTGTTACAAAGCCATCTTCGACGCGCTTCACGGTTAGGTCATAGTAATCTCTTTGTGAAGGTGAAGAAGAGATCGCATAAGGACGGGCCGTTGAAACACCCTCAATTTCAACAAACAGATTGATGTACTGGCCTGCCTGAAAAGGCGGCAATTTCCCTCCGGTAGATACCAAACGAAATGTTTTGGTTGAAGGGGTATCTTCGATGATTTCGGATACTTCCAAAGTTAGGCGCTTTGGGTGTAAACGCGATATGGTGTTATAAACATCACCTTTTAGCTCGCTAAAATCTGATCCTTCTTGTTCAAGTTGTGCTTTTACTTTAACCGCTTCTTGATAGCCAACAACTGAATCTAATACGTTCTTATCAGACATTTTCCACCTCCTTTGCTTTTAACTTTTTAAGTACCGCTTTTGCTGTTGACTCTCCAACCATATAGGTGGGTTGGAATCCGCCCATGGTACTCCAGCAGCCAGCCATATAGAGGCCTGAGATCGCATCGATACGCTCTCGGAACAGATTGGAATCTTGTGGAGTTTGTTTGAAACCATAAATTGCGCCATCAGGTGTATTCAGATAACGCATCATCGTAAGCGGGGTAGCGACTTCGACTTCTTCAATATATTTCGCGACATTAGGAAACGCCTTTTCAACCAGTGCAATTAGCTTTTCAGCATAATCGTATTTGGTTTGGGCATAATCCTCAGGGGGCACCTCTTTCCACATTTCCCCATATTGCAGACATACTAATGACACCAGACTTTTACCTTCAGGAGCGAAGCTGGGGTCATCAAAATTATAACAGGTCAGCATTCCCGCAATAGGCTCTTCCATCGTACTCATACGGTCGTGAACGTCTTCTTCATTCATGGTTGTGCAGATGAAGTTAGACGCGGAGGTAACCCCCAGCTCTTCCGGCGTACAATCAAGCCCCATATAGATTACGAAAGCTGACGTTCCCATGCGCCGCGATTTAAAGTCATTTTTTACTTCAAGTGGTGGCTCATCCAGTAGCTCATTGTAAGTGACAATTGAGTTTGCGTTTGATATGACAGCCCTACAAGATACTTCTTCACCCGTTTCAGTTCTTACACCGTACACTTCATCATTGCGCGTGAGAATTTTATCTGCTCCGCAATTGAATCGTACTTCTCCACCCGCTTCGATAAATGATTCAAGCAATGCGCTTGATAGGGCTTGAGAACCTCCCTTGATATGCCAAGGCTTGAACGCAGCATAGGCATAGAGCATGAACGCCATATCAGAGAACGGGATTTGGCTTGGCGGTAATCCGATATAACACCAGTACGCGGCTAATACAGTCTTGAGTTTTTCATCGTTAAAAAATTCATCCAAGACATCTTTACAGGATACTAATCCATATTTTACGTAATTTGGACAAGTAGATTTCAGCAGTGCCTCATCATTGGTTTTGCGGGCGCGTGGAAGCATCATGAAAGCTTCCATGGTGATCTTTTCGCAGAGCTTCATGAACGCCTCAACGGAATCCTTCTCGTTGGGGTAACTTGCTTGCAGATGACGTCTCATGCCGCTCCAACTAGCGGGCAAGGTTTCATCAAGTACACCGGGTACAACGATGCGATAGAGTTCGCCTTCCTGAACAAATTCAACCTTATCCATTACTCCCAAGTCATTGAACAGCTTACGCATAATGAACGGTTTGCTTTCGGTACCCAGTCCGCTCAGCTGGTGTAGTGCGACCTCAAATTCGTATTCACCCCTCACAAAAGAGGTGGCGCACCCTCCAGGGATATTGTGTCTTTCTAGTAACAGGGTTCGGCTACCACCACGCTGTAAGGCGGCCGCGGCAGTTAAACCGGCGTTTCCTGCACCGATTACAACAGCATCATATTGTTTCATGGTCTGCTCCATTCTTGTTTATGTTTATGTGAGCCTGTTGCAGATCAGCTCCGCTTTAATGTGCTGAAAATTAAATTTCTATTCCAGCATTGAGCTTATTTTGCACAACCATCTTTACACTGTAAAGTTTATTGCTAGTAAATGGGTGTGACCTGTGTCTAAACTAAGAGGCAAATTTGGTAAATAGGTCGAAGAAGGACTTTAGATGGAAGACGACAAGCGACAGGTGAAAGTAGGTAGAGGATAGTTGAAGAAGAGTGAAAGTGGGTTATTGAAATTCAGGTGCGGGTTGTTCACCGATTAGGCGTGAGATTATTCGGGTTAGTATCGGGTTCTGGAGGAGATGGCCTTTGCTGGACAGGATACTCATAGCGTAGGCGGGTATCAGAAAATGAAGTTTATGAAGTCGCTGATATCGTTTTACTGCAGTGTCGATAGCTTGCCTGTTGTCTGCTGTAGAGATCTCTTTAGCGACCAGCGCCTTAGCAATATTTCTCGATAACAAATCTGCTGATTTCATGGCCCAGGAACAACCTATTCCAGTAAGAGGGTCTACTGTCAGAAATGCATCGCCTACAAAGGCCAAACCTGTTGAGTTTGGTTTGCGATATAATGTCGAGGTATCTTTGGCTACCAGAAGCTGACTGAGCTGGTTGCCAAGTGGTAATCCTGTCTTATTCACAAAGGTTTTAACCGCGTCGTCATAATACTGCTGAATATTGTGTTTATGCTTTTGGTAGGAGGAGAAAGGCAAATAGCAGCTTAATAGAGCGCGTTTTCCATTTGGAAAATAGGTTATATAGCGCCTGCCTCTTTCAAATGACCAAATCTTGGTTTGGGATAGATCAGATCGATTTTCCACATAAGCAAATAAGGCTACCCGATTACTACGAATAGTTTTTTCAGCGGTGTTATCAAGACGAGCAATTCTGGATTTTTTACCATCAGCGGCTATCACCAGCGAAGCATAAAGATTTATTTTGTATTCCTGCTTATGATTGGCTCGAACACCAACAATACGATTAGTCTCTCGAATAAGTTCATCTACCCTATATCCCCAGTAGCATCGAATATTGGGCTCTTTGGCAACCCGTTTTTTCAGTGATGGATCAAGATATTGACGCTCAATATTAGCAGCATGTGTCTTTCTGGATAGCGGGAAAAAGAGTGTACCGTTTTCGGTTAGTAGCTCCATATAGGTGGCTTGCCCCCCCTGGGATAGGAGCGTGTCATAGATCCCAATGGACTTGAGCAATCGCACGCCATCGGGTTGGATGATATGTGTGCAGACTTTCTTGTAGTGGGTCATTTCCGAGTGTTGCTCCAGTAGGGCCACCCTGAACCCTTGCTGGGCAAGTTTCAATGCGGTGAAGCAACCAGCGACACTAGCGCCCACTATGAGTATGTCATGTCGAGCAGCGGCCCCCTGTGTTTGATTTTCTGAGGTGCTCAATGGCTCCATCCTTCGATGCTTTACGTAATGATAATTAGCTTAAGAAACCTAATCTACTGCCCTAAATAAGGGATTAAATGTGCAGATCCATTATCAGTATTTGGCGCAATAAAAGTGGTCACATTTCAATCATACACTATACATTGTAAAGTTTAATAAATTCTTCCATTGGATGCGGTTACGGATTAGAAATCCCATGCTTTACTTCGGCAATACTTTTTCCCACGAACGGAGTCAGATCTTTCCTTAATTCGTTAAGATAAAGACAGCGTGGAAGCTGGTTGAATGTCGAGCTTACAAAGCCTGACGAAAATACAGTTATGGTTATTGAATTCTTGATTCATACAAAATCCATTTTAATTAATGAGATAGAAAAAATAATTACCTTTGATAGTAGCCGCTTCCTTAAAAGTGTTTAAACTATTTCCTCAATTTAATGGTTCGATTCCGCGATTATCTCTACTCAATAGTGATGCGGTCCTGCCATTACTCCTCTGCCCCATAATATCTAAAAAATGGCAAATGAAGCACCCTAAGCTTATGGGCACATCACCTGCCAATTTTTATCATATCACTAACGATGCTCTCTCATTGAGTCATCATAACTGGAATCAGGGGTACTCAGCCTCGCAAATGGTGGTCGCTTCCGCCTGGGTTCTTGCATAGGCCTGTACTTCCATACCAATACATACAGCCAAGGGTTGAGCCTCCCACTGGGTTGTACAGCTTTGCATTAATGTATTCGCATTTTGCTCAGGGTTATTCCCCATTCCGTGCTGCCAACAGGCCGAAATTAGGTCTTGCTCCATTACATCAAAGGCCAAACTGCGACTGGTTTCCTTTGCGTACCAAATATAGCTGGGGTGATTTGCACCAATAACCGGTGAATGTATACCTGGGGAGACCTCAATTTCAGCGACAGTGTTTACGCCAAAGTTTTGTACGTTGTAATAAGTCGATAACCAATCTCTGACCGGGCTACCGTATGCCACGATGGGCAACGCTTTGGTGATGGCCTGGTTTGCTTTAGTCAACACCGGCAGCATACTCAAGATATAGGGCTCGAAGTAGCTATAGGTGGCATCCAAGCTACTGCCTTCACTAGCAGGTGCGGCAATCGGGGCAATGTCCAGGATGGTTTCATACAGCGTTACCTCGCTCTCGGGTACACTGTTGAGTATTAATAGCTCTTCCCAGCGCTGACTGGTACTAGAATTCAGGTAATCTTGCTCGGTTAACGAGTAGTCTGGCGGAAAATGAAGCAACTGCACGGAGCGCTGACTCTCCGTTGCTAAACCAAGCGGTAAAAAGAAACGCCACTCTGCACTATTCCATAATCCTGCACTTTGTAAATTTTGAACCGCTGTGTTGGCCTGCAATCCACTTGCGTAAAAGCCCGAAAGTGCATTTTCATAACCGTTAATAGCTATTGAATCCCCCCGAATGATCGTCTCGTAAGTACTTCCGGCGACATCCACGACTGCACTACCTAGCGGTATCAGGTCACGATCTAGTCGTTGATTCAAGTAGTGTTCCAGAGTGTCTTTAAGCGTCATTCCGTTTGATGAGTTGGGGTAGCTGTACAATGCCGTCAGATCTGCCGCATTGCCTAGATCAAACCTCACTTCGTAAATCGCTTCAGCAACTGGGGCCATGGCATAGGCTCGCAATTTTTTCAGTGCCGATTTACCCACATAATAACAGTTGCCCAGCTCTTCCATAGTTGTAGGTCGGGTATCAAAAATGCTGTTGGCTGCACGAGAATCCAGACCCACATCATCATCCAACTCACTTAACGTGGCATTCGCTGCTAACGCCATAACTGCGGTGGCTTCTTCGGCGGTAAACGCGACACCTTCTAAAATAGTACTCTCATGGGTTAGCGCACCATCACAGTTAAGAGCACCTTTGGCCTCACAAAAGCGGCGGCTAAATTCACCTTCAAACTGATCAGCAATTGCTTGATCGTGAATGATCAGTAAGTTCTCATCATTACTGAACGAGCCCGCTCCGGAAGCATTGTGCGACCCGGTTATGACTGAATTATCGACAATCCAGTACTTGTGGTGAAATTTGTCATAACTACTGGTTTCCGCAACATAGGCTTCAATAGGGTTCGACCAAGGATTATTGACACTCCCGGTATAGCTATCTGTTTCATAGACGCCATTACTATTCGGTATTTGAGTCCCTGTCATATCCAGAAACTCACTGTAATATCGATTAAAAAACGAACTATCACCGACACCTTGTATATCAACGCCGGCATCATGGCGGGCTTCCATTGTATCGGCCAGCAGTTGAGCGCTAAAAACAAATTGAGCCGTATGAATTCGGGTCTGCGCGGTAGCAAGATGATTGTTTAGGGTCTCCAGGGTAGAACCAACGATATTAGTTGGAGATTGTGGAGAGAACTGGATATCGATACGAGTGTTATCATTATCGGTATAAATAGTTTGGACCAAATGATCCGGCTTGCTAAGCCCAAATTGAGAGTCCAATAGCCCCCCAGGACCATCACCCCACATTATATTGAATTGAGAGGTATAAATAGCGGCCAATGCAGCAGACTGTATAGTTACAATATGGTTAACGTTTCCACTGCCATTGAAACCGCCACTTCCATCAGGGTCGCCATGTAACCCACTATGAGTAAAATTTGCCGACCCAGTTAAAACCCGATTACCATCCACCACAATAAACTTAT
>JBFKTM010000125.1:0-7463 GCA_041636295.1 Oleiphilaceae bacterium | reverse complement strand
ATTATTAAATCTGTGAACGCCACCCGAATTCAGAGAAGCAACAGTAGCAGATTTCACTATTAAAAACTTTTTGCCAGGAAAAAAAAAGGGTAAGCCGAAGCTTACCCTTTTTAGACACAAGGTCGGTTTTACATTAGTAACCTATCGCAAGCGGCACAAAAGCAACCAACACCAGCGCGATCCCCATGACTATCAGGGGCATTATTATCCGCTCGTGCCGCTGATAGAAAGTACCACCTTCCTGCATGGCTAGCTCCACCTCTTCTTCACCAACCACTTGTCGGGTTAATAGGTGGTTAAGCGCTACCGGCGGACTCAGATAACCGAGTTCAAAAGCAACCAACGTTACCATCCAAAAGTGCACCGGATGAATGCCACTCTGATAAGCGATGGTTGCAATCGTCGCACTAACCAAGATTACCGCACCAAACGCATCCATGATCATACCTAGAATAACCAGTATGACGACCAGCAACAGCATTGCGCTCCAGGCACTATCAAATGAATGAGGGAAAAGCTCCATCATACCCGAACGCTCAATGACTCCACCGATACTAACGGAACAGCCAATTAACAGCAGCAGCGCACCAATTTCTGAAGTCGTTTCATTGGTCGCAGACCGAATACTTGATTCCAAACCCTGATGATCAATTTCACCCGATACATTTTTCTTGTTGCCTCTTAGCGTAATATGTTCATACAACAACACACCCAGCAACATCACTGGCAGCACGCGTGGAGCAGAAAACTCATCCATTTTCACTTCAAGCGCAAAGCGATAGAAGAGCACGACACCGGCGATCACTAAAATATAGGGAAGCAACGCCTTGAACTCACGGATCATCGCAGGAAACGCCTCGCCTATCGGCGCCATCTCAAACTTACTCTGCCGATTCACCGTCATGGCAACAAGCAAAAACAGAGCTGCCGTTAGCAAAAAGACCCAGATACCCCAACCAAAAAGCTGATCGGTAGTCACTTCTCGATTGAGATAAGCAATAACAACCACCAGCAAACATGGCCTTAATACAACTCCGAGACTACCTGACATAGCCGTCGCAGCCAAAGCCAACTGTCTTCTTGCGCCCGCATTACGTAGCTCATGATAGATTACCGCACCGGCTGCAATAACAAAGATACCCGACGCACCGGTATAGGCTGTTGGAATAGCCGCCGCAATAACCGCCACAACAGCCAGCAATTCAGGCGGCATTTTCCAGGGCTTAAAGAGATTAAATACCAACGCTGCCAGTCGCGTCTCTTTTAACATCATACCGACCCATACGTACAAGCCGACATTCAGGAACATGTCAGATAGATCCATCATCTTATCAAGATAGATTCCAATCCCGGCCACATGCCCACCAATGGCAAAGTAGGTTCCGGCAATCAAACACATCGTGGTATAGAGTGGAACAGAAAGCAGTGCATGAGAGAGATTACCCCCTGGCTTAACGTCAGCAGGCACTCTGAATAATTTGACAGCACTAATAATCGTTAACAAACCAAAGCCGACAATCCATAAATCATGCAGAACCTCTCTGGCCAGTTCAACTTCACCGCCACCCGAGTGAGATAAGGCTCTGAAAGACAAGGTCGATACAAATAACATCCCATTGGCAATAAACTGTAGCGAGAACGAAACAGTATGATCCAGCTGAGTTTGCATTGCTCGCATCGCAATGTGATGACGAGTCATCGTTGCGGTCGCAGCACATAACAATACTAAAAAGGCCAAAATAAAGCGCTGAGCCGTTAGACCAAAAGCAACGAGATCAGAAATAAATAACTCGACCGCCCTATACCCCCTCACACCCGGCGTAATTCTGTCTTTAATCTCTTCAAACTCTACGTATTTAGCCTCACAGTCACTTTTAGCATTCTGCAAAGAACGACGAAGAACGTCAGGATCGAGAGGCTCTTCATCAAATAAACCCAGATCATCAGACGAAACGACTTGCTCTGCACTTAGCTGTTCCTGTAATCGACGCTCAACATCAAAGTTTGCATCGCAACTAGGCTGCTGAGGGTCAACACGGAGCTTATAGTAACCGCTCCACAGCTGCTCACCGCCCTTCAACATCTGGTTATGAATATCGCTGCCGGTACTAAAAATGACAACGGCAAGCAACAAAATGCAGGCAGGAAAGGAAGAGATCCACTCCCTGGCAGATCTATTCGCTAATCCACTACTCTCCATAACTCCACCACTCTCCATGGATAAACAGCCCCCAAGCTCTTTATTTAATATCTTCTAATTATTATTCGTTCTTATAAAAATAAGAGCCGCCCAATGTGGCGACCCTTATTATGTGTGCTTTCAAGAACAAAGTACCCAATCACTCTCTTTTTTCTGCGCACTCAGCGTTAGATGGGTTCTTTTTACAACGCACTTTTCTCATTAAGCGAAGCGCTTTAGCGTCATATACACCTTCATCCCTCAATGCGATACGCACTTCACGCAGCATACTGGTGTAACCTTCCAGATCAGCAGGCTTTGGTCTTACCCAGTAGGTCTCTTTAATTTCAGCTTCTGCAGTCTCTACAATCTTGTAGGCTTCACCATAACGGTCAGCGGTGTAGTCACGTACTTTCTGACCGTAACCTTCTGGAAAACGGTCAGATTGAATCAGAATCTGAAAGTTCATTTGAGCCAGTTTAAAGTCAAACACACCACCATTTTCACCCAATCCTTTGTATAGCTCTAAAGGCGTGTAGGCAACGGCTGGCGCGTAAGCGATATCAACACTACCATTATTAAATTTACCTGCAAAGTTTGCCGTGCTGGCACCGACTACTGACGCGCCAACGTGACGAACCATCGTCATAGAGGCTTTATCATAATCAAGCGTTGCCACTTTTTTGCCTTGCAGCTTCTCTACCGTATCGATCGTGCGGTCGCGAGTATAAAGATAGATCGCACCAGCAGGCAGAATTCCGGCCACTTCATAGTTGCCGCTCTTCATCAAACTCGCCGCTTTTGGCTGGTTCAGCGTCTGCAGCACCATTTTCATCTCTTCTTCACTTGGAATCGCACCAATCGCTTCCAGAGAACCCGTGAACTTATTGAACTCTCTTACCCGTGTACCCGTTAGCAAAACCGAGTCACACTGACCAGCCTTAAAATCTTCTGCGGCGATTTTCTCATCGGTATACGCCTTAAGCTCAAGATCAATACCCCATTTTAAGGCGCTGGGCTTGGCTGATTTCATCACATTAAACAGTGGACCATTGGCACCCACTGGGTCCCAAACACAAAATGACCGTTTCATCATATCCGCTTGCGCCACACCACTCACAGCGCTGGCGGATACCGCCGCAGCAACGGTTAATGCTTTAAGTTTGCTTTTCAATAACTTCACAGTTTCGCCCTTCTTCCCGTTATTTTATGTTGAGTGCTGGATGGTTGTTAGTGCTCTGATTATTAGTATTTATAAAAGGTCATCCAGCTCTAAAACTTCTACATTTGACTCTCTTTTGTCATCCCAAAAGGTGCCCAGTCCACCCACCGGTGTTCTATGCCCTGTATTTTCTGTCCATAGTCGATCAGACAGTGCCAGCAACTGAATCGTTGCGGTTTTGTCGATCAGTGCAAACTCCGGGTTGGCCGGATGCTTCTTAACCTGATCCGCATGCCGACGAATAATATCTTTCACTAGATCATTTTTACCATTGGTGTAGGCGGCCATTGCATATAGTACGTTAGGCAACCTTACACGCGCCTCTTCACCTTTGGCTTGAGCCGTTTCCAAACGTTGCCATGCATCTTCACCCTTAGGTTCAGCACCCGGAAGCATCGACCATACTGCAGCCTTCATTGCCATCGGTACACCCCACCACTGGTTATCATCCAGGCAGCTAGCGCCTCGCTCCACTTTAGAAGCAATATTCTTGGGCACCCCAATGCCTGATGTCGACTGAATTTCATTATTCAGCGCCTGCAAGCCAGACAACATGCCTGCAATCCAGATAAATTGATCAAATTCTGCATCGAGATCTGGACACTCCTCTCCACCGGGCTCGCCATAGTAGCTCACCAGGTTCTGATAGGCGCCGTATTGTCTTTTAGCCGCTCCTACCAGGTGGCGTTTCTGCGAAATTAATGAGTCTTCCGCTTCATCGGGTCGCTGCTCACGCAATGCCCTCATATATCTCAGTTCGTGCTCCCATGCCCGCTGCTCTTCACAAGCACCTGCAGAAAGCCCCAACATTACACCAAGCTGTTCCGGTGCGGTCGTTACACGTCCAAAAGCCATCAACAGGGGCGACAGCGCTTCACTCATCGCGCAGCTAACGGCCACATCTTCAGTCCCCAGCATATAGGGAACCGTATGTTCCTTGGCCAACATCTGCATAACATCACCGGCCGGCGCGTAAACCACCTTATCTTTAAAGGTTTGACACCCTACCAGCTGCAGCGACACAATCGAAACTAATACTCCTTTTTTTAGGAGACCCTTCATCACCCCAAAGTTCTTCACTTTCCGCTCCTTTGCAGCAAGTAAATATTAATGCTGCTTTATTTTTATCAGTAGATAGTTGCTTTAAAAAATAATCCAATACGTCACGTTATCTGCCAGCCCATTGGATGCACTGTACTCAGCCTTATAACATGTTTGATTCGTATAAAATAAGAGTCCTTTCTTAGTTTGATCATCTGAGTTAGCAGATTATGAACTAGATGCAAACGCAATTGTGAGATCAGCGGCACAAAGCAGAAAAAAGACAGGGACAAATGTTCTATTTCGCTATTTTCCCCATTTATATTCTTAGGTTTATACCGCTTTATGCACACAAACCTGCTATCTAGCCGCTCTCAATCAAAAATAGTGCGATTATTCCCATTTTCGCTTTGACAGCTCACGGAAACTCGCTATAAATATAGGAAGCCAGCAATTATCGAATCAAACAACATCTGTACTGGCTCAACGACACTTACTACCTATTTAATGGCCCTCATTGGTGCCTTTATTATTCTAATCAGAACATAATTCAATGAAATCAGGAGAGTTTTATGCGTAAACCAGAATTGGCTGCTGCAATTGCGGAAAAAGCAGAATTAACCAAGGACAAAGCCAACGAAGTTATTACGATTATTACCGACGAGATCAGCAATGCACTATCTCGCAATGAGCCGGTGACTTTAATTGGTTTTGGTACGTTTAATCAGAGAGAGCGAAGCGCGAGAACCGGCAAAAACCCACAGACAGGTGCCTCCATTCAAATACCGGCAAGTAAATCGGTAGGCTTCAAACCAGGAAAAGCACTGAAGGATGCCGTAAACGTCTAACGTTTGCCAATCTTCACCCATTAAAAAAGGAGGCTTTGACCTCCTTTTTTAATGTCTTTGTCCGACACTTTATTATTAACTAGCTGATCATCACCAACGGCTTAATCTCATTGAACATATCTTTTGATATACCCTGCACGCCCTGCAGATCATCGATACTTGTATAGGGCCTGCCATCAATAATCCGCTTCCCTAGCGCATTCCCAATTCGCGGTAAATGCACAATTTCCTTAAGCGTTGCCTGATTGATATCCACCAACGCCGATAATTCCTTGTTACGTGGCGCTGGTGCTTCAGACTTTTTTGTTTCGGCAACCCCCTTTTCAGCCTCGGCAGGCGCAGACATTTTCTCAGATAGTTGCTCTAGCTTTTTCTCCAACGACACCAACTCGTACTGTATCGCCGTCTGTTTATCCAGGGCATCCCCGGTATTTCTGCTGATAGTCCATAGCAACCAGACGACCGCTACCATCAAAATAAAAATCAGAAAAAACATTACATCACTCCATGCATAAAAGTAAGCTTAAAATCCACCCTGGTACCTGAGTCTGCACGTTAAGCACATTCCCCTGTAATAAACATAGAACAAATATGATAGGGTGCAAACCAGAATTTAAGACAACGAGGGCTGCATCATCTCACGAACAATCGGCGTCAAGCCGCTAAAGAAAAACTCTACAGCTATCACCATGACGATAAGCCCCATAATCCTCATCATCACCTTATTCCCACTATCACCTAAAAAGTGCAGCAGACGACTCGCGCCCAACAAGCCGACATAATTAATGGCGATAACAGCCGCAATGGCCCCTAATAAAATCACTTTGTGCAGCCAGGTTTCACCGTCATGCATAAAGATGATAACGTTGGCGATTGCACCCGGCCCACAGAGAATGGGTATTGCCAAGGGTGTGATTGCCACATCGTTACTATACCCCTCGATATCGTCAACCTGATCCATCTTCATGCGAGATAGTTTTGCCTGCAACAACTCATAGCCCAGCAGAAAAAAGATAACACCCCCGACAATCCGCAAACTATTAACCGATACGGCGAAGAAGTCGAAAATAAACTTACCCACCAAGGCAAATATCACCAGAATAACAAAGGCCGTTAATGACGCCTTTAATGCGACCTGCCGTGACTGCTGATGAGTCATATTTATGGTCATCGGTTGAAAGACTGGCGCAACACCAAAGGGATTAATCATGGCAAACAGTGTGGTAAAGCAGAGCAGCGCAAACTCCGATAACTCATGCATAGACGATTCGACCATCTACCAGGGTATTCTTAACCAAACCCTGCAACTCCTGGCCCTGCCAAGGGGAACTTTTACCAGCAGAGACAATGGTCTCATCCGATACGCACCACGTATGCTTGGGGTCAAAGATACAGATATCGGCGTTGTCACCTACCGTTAGCGCACCTCCAGCAACACCCAGGACCTTGGCAGCCCCTTGTGAAAGGGTTGCAATAATATCCGACAGGGATAACACACCATCACGCTCAAGGCTTAACAGTAGAGGCAACACCATCTCTATAGAGGCGATACCAGGTTCAGACTCACCAAATGGAGCCTGTTTAGCCGCCGCCTCATGGGGCTGGTGCTGACTACATACAGCATCAATTGTGCCGCTCCTGAGCCCTTCAATCAGCGCTAGTCGATCAGCCTCACCCCGCAACGGCGGGCGACAGTGATATCGACTATCAAAGCCACTAATAGCCTCTTCAGTGAGAAGTAAATGTTGAATAGCCACATCGGCGGTCACATTTAACTTTCGGGCCTTGGCACTGGCCACCAACTCAACCGCGCGAGCAGACGTCAGTTGTGATAAGTGCAAATGGACACCAGCCTCTTCAGCCAGCAGTAATAATTGGGAAACCGCCACCGTTTCAGCCAATGTCGGAATACCTGCCAACCCAAGACGGGTCGCAACGGTCCCTTCATGAACACAACCGTCAGCCGCCAGCGACGCATCTTCAGCTCGCACGAAAACCGTCACATTATGAGTCTTGGCATACTCAAAGCATCGTTTGATAACACTCAAACTGGCAATTGGACTACCACCATTACTAACAGCCACACAGCCGGCCTGTTTGAGTGAGTATATTTCGCTTAGCTGCTTGCCTTTTAGGCCTTTAGTGAGCGCCCCAAGAGGATACACTTTGGCAT